>NZ_VDAS01000015.1:0-121986 GCF_019584165.1 Enterobacter sp. EC_64 | reverse complement strand
TTGCCCTAACAGGATCCCGGTCATCTCAAAATTGGTGTTAGTGTTAGACATATATTCAAGCCTATCTCTTATCTGGAGATACAGCTACTGTCTGGTGTTTCAGGGGGCTACATCACATAAAATATTGGCTTTAAAGTTAGAACATGCCTTAACTGGCGTAAAAGATGAAGTATTAAAGCAAGCACAACTGTTAGATGATGGGGCAACACGATTAAGCTATCAACTTTCGTGCTTTACTGAAAACTACCAGGATGTATGTTTACGATTACGCAAAGAAGACTCAAGATTTTTGACAGGTATCGTCCAGTTAATAAAACACAGAGAAGTTATCTTTAAGATGCTTTATATTTATATTAAAAGCCTATTAAGCAACAAGAGTGAAAAAAGAATACATAACATACAACGAAATCTTATGTATTTAGGCATATCAATTTCATCATCGATGCTCTCCAGCCAGGCTTTTATATATTCGGCAACTATTGCAATTTGTAGTAGTGTTCATACCAACATTTGGATGAAAGAAAAGATCACATCGTTTTCTACTTATGCTGTCCTTGGTTTAAAAGTTTATGGCATCGTTGAGCAGGCATCCAGAAGCGCCAACCATCTAAAAAACTATAATGCTTATTACTATAATCTCCTTTATCAGGAAGAGCTTGAAATGATGTTTTTCTTGATTGAGCCCATAATAATGAGGTCCCCCATACTTAACCAAGCCTATGCTTCAGACAGCGACATTGCATACGCGATTTCAAGGATGATAAAGGGATGATTAAAGCTATTAAAGACTGGCTAAAAGGCCAACTCATATTTTTCCTGAGAGGCGCAACTCCCCTTTTATTCGTCATAATATTTGCACTATTTGCCGTAACCTGGCTACCCGAAAAAATCGCAATGAATGCAACATGGTCAGTTGTAGTTATTGTAGGCCTCTATATCCTTTTACGTAAAAAAAGATAATTACTATTTAACAGGAGTAAATTATGTCAATTCCCGCACATCTGTGGTTGTTTGATGAAAATGGCTCGCCCATAGTTGGTCCATCCTTACTGCCAGCGAGATTAGGATCGTTTGAAATCCGTTCAGTTATCCATCAGGTATGGATCCCTGAGAGCTCGCATACTGGTCGTTTGACAGGCACGAGAGTTCATTTCCCCTTAAATTTGCATAAGGAATTTGATGCTGCAACGCCTGTTTTATATCGTGCTATGTGTGAAGGAAGAACATTAAAAAAAGCAGAATTGAAAATGTATCGAATTATTGACCAGGGCGTTGAGAGTGAGTATTTCAATATGATAATGGAGAACGTGAAGATCACCTCTATATCACCCCTGCTGCATCCCACCGGCTTGACGAGCACGCATCTCGAAGATATTCAACTCCGGTACGAGAAGATTACATGGAAGCATTGCGATGGGAACATTCTCTACACTGACGAATGGAATAACCGAGCTACGTATTAGGGTATCTAAAATGAAAGTACTGTTAATTTTGGCTGCACTTCTATTCCTGGTTCAAAATACATCAGCAGCCCAAATGTCCGGCTTCGCAGCCAGGTATTATCAGGATGATGGAACAACGTCGGAAGAACCCACAGAAGTGCCCCTCTATCCCACTATTACCATCGGTAAGAAAACCGTGCAAATGGAGGTTACTCATCTGGCAGACATCTCCAGCACACCAGTCAACAAAGACAGTTCCGCTCGTTGGTTCTGCCTTCATGACGACGATGACACGGATTACTGGTTCATCTCGGATAACGAAATGGGTGCAGGATTGTTAACGGCACTAGCCATAGCCAGGGATGGGATTCATAAAGAGTGTGCAAAAACAACGGAACCTGTCAAAGTCTCAGTCGCTAATGTTCCGTTGTTGAATGCTACTCACGGGAATTTAGTTGCATTGCTCGGCAAGAAAGAGATCGCCAAAAAGAAAGCGATGCTTTTTTATCAGGAGACGCCAGTACAGAATGGATTCATCCAGAGTAATACGGTCTCTTATTACTTCGATGGCGAAAAAGTGCGTGGCGTAATCATCGGGCAAATTACCAGTAACTAGCTTGCAGACTCCCTCTCCAGAGGGAGGGGGCGTTAAACCTGCCCGCCCAACTGCATATGCAGCAACGGAAACGGATTCCCCTGCCCGTCCAGTTCCGAGCGTCCGACCTGCTCAAACCCCATATGGCGATAAAACGCGACGCCCTGCGGGTTCTGCTCGTTCACGTCCACTTCGTTCGCGCCGAACGCTGCGATGGCGTATTTCAACAGCAATTTCCCGACGCCCTTCCCCCGGCTCGCATCGTCAACAAACAGCATTTCAATGCGGTTTTCATCCACGCCTAAAAAGCCGTGAATAACGCCTGCGTCATCGCGAGCAATCACAACCTTGAGATTTGGCAGATAGGCGTTGAGCAATAGCGGGCGCAGCGCCGCAATATCGCTTTCCTGTAAAAAGTGATGGGTGGCGCGGACGGAGGATTCCCAGATCGCGACCAGACGCTCGAAGTGTGTGGGGAGTGCGGTTTCAATTTTCATGGGGGGATCATGATTGGAAAATCCTACTAATGCAAATCACTCTATGCGGCCTGTTCCCCCTCACCCTAGCCCTCTCCCACAGGGAGAGGGAACTGACCGTGCGGTTTTTCATCCCCTACCCTAATCTCCATCACCGCATACACCCCGTCCTTCGGCACCACCACGGTGACGTTTTCCACCGGCACGCCCGCCGCGAGGTGGATGTCCTGCAGCTGCTGTAACGACCTCGGGTGAATATCCTCCCAGCCGATGCCCCGCAGCACAAAGTCAATCTGCGGGCTGCTGGTGAGCATGTTCGACACAATCACCGCGCCGCCGGGCTTGACCAGCCGCAGCGCGCGCTGGAGAAAAATCACCGCGTCAGTATCGTTGAAGTATTCGAAAATCCCCAGCGCGTCGACCAGTTCGGCCTGGTGCTCGCCCAGCTCCAGCAGCAGGTCCTCGTTACGCACCAGCGTATGGAGCAGGTTGCGCCTGAGCAGCGTCAGCTGTTCGCCCACCACAATGCCTTCCTGCGCCGCCATGGTTTCCGCCCAGCTCAGCGCAACCGGGTCTTTGTCCACCAGGATGAGATACACCTGCTGACCGTCGAGCTTTGCTTCGCGCAGCGCCTCCAGCACCGGAATGGCGGCGCCGCTCGCCAGGCTGACCCAGTTGTTCTCGCTTTCATTATGAATGTACTTATCCACCAGCGCGGCCAGCACCCGGGCGCGGGAGCGCACGCCAATCGCATCGTTAGCGTGGATAAACCACTGGCGGCTGTCGCTGTCCATTTTTGTGCCGTCGGGCAGGCGGTCCTCCAGCGGGTTTTGCACCACAAACAGCGCCAGCGCGGAGGGGACCAGCCGGGTGCGCCACGCGGTGAGCGCCGGACGGTTGCGGAAGGCCTGTTCGGAATAGCGGTTCTGCGGAACAAGCACGGCCAGCCCCCCTTCGTCGTATTCCACCCGCGGCGGCCGAAGCGCCGGCTCCGCTTTCAAGGCGCGGTCAAGGGAGGCGATCTCACGGGCAGCATCGTCTTTCATCGGCCACTGGTCGCTGACGTCGGGAAATGACGCGCTGAAAATCGTCATATTTTCCGGTGCATCGCCGCGAAAAGGCTGCCAGTTCATGTCGTCTTCCCTCCGTTAGGCTTTTAACGGAAGTCTATCCAGGCGTGCCAGTAATGCCCCAGGAAGAAAGCACGATTTTTATTGTTTCACCCACACCAGCTGGTCAACCCGGAAGCCCAGGCTGCGCGCGGTGTTCAGGTAATCCTGCTTCACCGCATCCGGGATGGTCGGCGTACGCGACAGGATCCACAGATAGTCGCGGTTCGGGCCGCTTACCAGCGCGTACTGGTACTTATCGTCCAGCCTGATCACGTTATACCCGCCGTAGAACGGGCCGAAGAAGGAGACCTTCAGCGCGGCCGTGGTCGGCTCGCCGGTAAAGTACGCTTTGCCTTCGCTCTCATTCCACTTGTTCTTCACCGGATCGTAGCCCCGGTTGAGCACGCTAATACCGCCGTCGCTGCGCTTGCCGTAGGTCGCCGTCACCTGCTCCAGGCCGCGTTCGAAGCGGTTTTCCAGACGGGCGACTTCGTACCATTTGCCGAGATAGCGGCTGGCTTCGAAGTTGGTAATAGGCTGCACGCCTTTCGGCGGCGTGGGGGATTTACAGGCGACCAGCGTCAAAGCAATCGCAACACCGGTCACAACAGGCCATAGCTTCATGAGAATTCCTTTCATTTGCACGGTTGGATGTTAAGTGTAGTGCACCGTTTCGGCGCTTCATCCCGTTCGGGAAAATTCGTAGTATATTGAGAGTATTCCTCCACTCTGGACACGGACATGGCTTACTCCATCGGCGAATTCGCCAGACTCAGCGGCATCACCGCCACCACCCTGCGGGCGTGGCAGCGTCGCTACGGTTTACTCAAGCCACAGCGCACGGAAGGCGGCCATCGCCAGTACAGCGATGAGGACGTCCAGCAGGCGCTCAAAATCCTCGACTGGGTAAAAAAAGGCGTCCCGATCGGCCAGGTCAAACCGCTGCTGGAACGCCCGACGCCGGGCCGAACCAACAACTGGCAAACCCTGCAGCAGAACATGCTGCAACGCCTGCAGGACGGCAAAGTCGAGTCCCTGCGCCAGATGATTTACGACGCCGGGCGCGAATACCCAAGGCCGGAGCTGGTCGCGAACGTGCTGCGCCCGCTGCGCCGCCAGGTCTCGGCTAACGTGGCCGCCGCCATGACCCTGCGCGCGATCCTCGACGGCATCATCATCGCCTATACCTCGTTTTGCCTCGAAGGCGATAAAAAAGCGCCTGGCGATAACATTCTGCTTAGCGGCTGGCACCTGAACGACCCGTGTGAGATCTGGCTCGAAGCCCTAACGCGCACCGGGCAGGGCCACCGCATTGACATTCTGCCAGTTCCGCCAGACGCCCTGGCTCCGGACATTTTCCCGGAGCGAAAATGGCTGCTGGTCACCAGCGGTAAACTCACCGCCGGGCGGAAAAAGCAGGTGGAGCAGTGGCAGCAGCAGGTATCGCTTGTAGTGATTATCCTCTGATCATTTTCTTCTGCGGGAATCTTCACGAAAAGTTGAATATTTTCCCGCGCCGCAAATGCTAACGTTTTCCTGTGACGAATAACTCCACAGGAAAACACCATGAAAAAAACTGCCCCTCTGCTGATCCTGGCCTCAATGGCCTTTGCCCCCGCCGCCTTTAGCGCCCCTGCCGGTACGCTGAGCGTCCACATTCTCGACCAGCAAACCGGGATGCCGCCATCAGACGTGAGCGTTACGCTGGAGAAGCAGCAGCAGGACAAATGGACCCCGATTGCCAGCGGTAAAACCGACCATGACGGACGCATCAAATCGCTTTATCCGCAGGATCAGGACATGCAGCCTGGCGTGTATAAAGTGACCTTCAAAACCGCAGAGTACTTCCACGGCAAAAAGCTGGACTCCTTCTTCCCGGAGATCCCGGTGCTGTTTACCGTGACCCGCACCAACGAGAAGCTGCACATCCCGCTTCTGCTGAGCCAGTACGGTTACTCGACTTACAAGGGCAGCTAAGACGTATTGATTTTAAAGGAATTAAAAAAATAGTTCCGCGAATACTTGGACAAATTAGTCATGTTGTGTAAGTTTTAATTATATGAACGGGAGGACCACACCATGACAACGAAACCTGTGCTCGGTATTAGCGGATGTTTGACCGGATCCGCCGTTCGCTTTGACGGCGGACACAAGCGTATGAGCTTCGTCATGGATGAGCTGGCCCAGTGGGTGAACTTCAGGCCCGTCTGTCCGGAAATGGCCATCGGCCTGCCGACGCCTCGCCCTGCGCTGCGTTTGATTATGACCACCAGCGGTGAAACGCAGATGCGCTTTAGCCACGCGCCTCACGAAGACGTTACGCAGAAAATGGCGGACTTTACGGCAGATTTTTTGCCGAAAATCGGCGATCTCGCCGGGTTTATCGTCTGTGCTAAATCTCCAAGCTGCGGCATGGAACGCGTGCGCCTGTATGATGAAAACGGCAACCGGGGCCGCAAGGAGGGGGTCGGGCTGTTCACCGCCGCCCTCCTTGAAACCTGGCCGTGGCTGCCCGTGGAAGAGGATGGACGCCTGCACGATCCGGTGCTGCGTGAAAACTTTGTCGAACGTGTTTTTGCCCTGCACGAACTCAACACGCTGCGTAAAAATGGCCTCACGCGCCGCGCGCTGCTGGACTTCCACAGCCGTTACAAACTCCAGCTGCTGGCGCACCATCAGGCGGGTTACCGTGAAATCGGCCCGTTCGTTGCCTCGCTGCACGAGTGGGAAGACCTGGAGGCCTTCTTTGTGGCGTACCGGGAAAAGCTGATGACCATCCTAAAAAAACCCGCTTCGCGGAAGAATCACACCAACGTGCTGATGCATATTCAGGGGTATTTTCGTAACCAGCTGAACACCCGCCAGCGCGGCGAACTGCGCGACGTGATCCTGCATTATCGCAACGGACAGTTGCCTATCCTCGCCCCGATCACGCTGCTGAAGCACTACCTGGCCGAATACCCCGACCGGTATCTGATGACGCAAAACTACTTTGATCCCTATCCTGATGATTTGGGTCTGCGTCTGGCAGTCAAGTGATGAAAAAAATGCGAAGGCCCCATTGACCCGTAGAGGCCCAAAGCAGTACCCCGTTTAGACGACATCCTCACTGTCGTCTCTTTTTTGCATTTCATCTCAAAGACTGTGATTATATACAGGCTTATTCTGCGAAAGGGGCCTGCCTGTGATCCACACCCTGCACATTCAAAACTACCGCTCCATCCGCGAGATGTCGCTGGAGCTGGAGCAGCTCAACATCGTCTTCGGCCCGAACGGTACCGGAAAATCCAATATCTACAAGGCGATACACCTGATGCACAGCGCCGCCCAGGGGCAGTTTTCCCAGGCGCTGGCGAACGAGGGCGGCATTCTGAAGGTGTTCTGGGCAGGCAAAACCCGCAGCGACCAGCTGCGGCGGATGAACCTCGCGGTGGAAACAGAGACCTACGAATACGAGCTGCAGGTCGGGTTTGTGGAGAAGCTGCCCTACCCGTCGCAGTTCCAGCTCGATCCGGTGATCAAAGAAGAATCTCTCTGGCTGAGCGGCCAGCACCGCCGCCCCTCGTCGCAGCTGATGAAGCGCAGGAATCAGGCGGTGTTTCTGAATAACGTGCATCACGAGAAAGTGACCCACAGCGGCACGCTGTACGAGAACGAATCGGTATTCGGCCAGCTCGGCGAACCGCACCTTTACCCGGAAGTGTCGCAGATGCGCGAGTCCCTGCGTAACTGGCGCTTTTATCATGAGTTTTCTGTATCAATCGGCTCAGCGATGCGGGCCCCACAGGTCGGTTTTCGCTCCCCGGTGCTGGCCAGCGACGGCGCCAACCTGGCGGCCGCGTTTCAGACCATCGTCGAGATTGGTGACGAGCTGCTGCTGATGCGCATCCTCGATCAGGCCTTCCCCGGCTGCGTGTTTTACAGCGACAACACCGGCGGACGTTTCCGCATGATGATGCAGCGCGAGGGGCTGAGCAGACCGCTGGAACCAGCGGAGTTTTCCGACGGTACCCTGCGCTTCCTGTGCCTGACGGTAGCGCTGTTAAGCCCCCGCCCACCGGCGTTTATCGCGTTGAACGAACCGGAAAATAGCCTGCACCCGCAGATGCTGCCAGCCCTGGCGAGCTTAATCGCCGAGGCCAGCCGCTACTCGCAGATCTGGCTCACCAGCCACTCGCCGGAGCTGGCGACGTTGATTGAGAAGCAGCGATCGTTTTCGCTGTATCAGCTGTCGATGACGGAGGGGGAGACGCGGGTGGAGAGGCTGGGGTAAGCCGCATTCTCTTCCTTAGAAGCCCAACAAAAAGAAACACAGTCCCAAAATCGACATTACTCCGGGGGCTTCTTTCGTATCTTGCGCTCATCGAGTAAGGCATATAGCCACGATCTGACGCCTGCCGCGGTTGCTGCAATAGCGCTTACAACGACAATCTGCTTAATATCTGACCGGTCAAAAACAACGTCATGGCTGATGATGAATTTAACGACAATCAGGGCCAGAGAGAAAAACGCCAGGCAGCAAACAAACAGGTAGGCAATGCTGAAGAATAACCTGGCGAGAGTAGGTTTATTTTTTGTCATTTTGTTCACATCATCTTTATCGGCATTATCGAAAACGCCCTTCTCAGAGAACCAAAAATATCATCAATATATACCTTTCCCGAGTCTGGTACAGGGCTAAACAGTGGTTGATATGAAAGGCCTGCAAATGTACGAACAGGGCTATAATTTTTATCTTTCCGATAGCAGTGTGTGGTTAGTGAATTTAAGTTCTCTACCCTGATTTATACACAGCAGACTCATTCTCTGCAGCTGCAAACCACGCGCTAAAGTTAGCTACTGCATCATGGTCCGCCCACTCCGGTGATGCAAAAGCATGAACTTAGTAAACGTTAGGATCGCCTGATGTAGAGTGGCCGTCAAAACAAGCAACATCGTCAGAGTCACTCTTTTTTGCAAACGGTATCAAATTTCGTTCCGGGTATTGCTTTTTAATTTCATCAAACCACTGCTGAGAATATCCCTCGAACTCGCACAGGAACCACCAAGGTTCCAGATCAATAAGATAGTCTTCATCTATAACATTCAGAAAGCTCTGTGGATACTGAAACCCCATGACAAACTCTTTATTCGACCAGTGGTCGCCTCACCCGTGTTGTTGGTGCTAACCTCTTTTTAGGTCGTAGAAATAGAATATTTCAGCCACTTTTAGTTTATCAATTGAATATCGCGTTGAACGAACCGGAAAACAGCCTGCCCCCGCAGATGCTGCCCGCCCTCGCGAGCTTAATCGCCGAGACCAGTCTCTACTCGCAGATCTGCCTTACCAGCTTCGATGGCGGAGGGGGAGACGCGGGTGGAGAGGCTGGGGTAGTCTCCCGGGGCACGGAGACACTTTTTTCGCATCTCGCTTCAGTGAAGCATGCCAATAAAGAACCCCAGATACCCGGCCCTGCTTAACCATATAAAGGGGCTGGTAAGGCCGGATCGCCGGATATTAATCAACTCTCTCATGGGGGCCAGGCCATCATTTTTGATAACGACATTTTTTGCACAATAGCGGCAATGCATAATCAGAAATAAAATTCCGGCGATCGCAAAACCAAAATAACTTTCGCGACTTCCCCAAAAATGAGTGCTTAACTTTAAATAAGTTAATCCCCAGATACTGACTAGAAAGACGATAAATGAACATGCCGCGATGTTCATGTCTCGCTTACTACCCAGACCAAAAAAGAGCGCATCAAAGAAAAACATCGTGGTAAGAGGTGACTGAACGCTTCTTCCCGTCACTTTACTAAAACGGACAAACACGACAGTTCCGATGAAAAATGCGAAAAGCGCAATTCCTAATAGAAGATAAATCATTTAATTAATCCTTTTTGAAGGGCCAGGATACGAGTTCGGTACTGCCAGCGCCATCGATCTCCGGCAGGTTGTTATGATTTTCACTTTGTCGGATACTGGCACCAATGCCTCCGCCAATTCTAAAAGCACCACCAACACCATCTTTACCAACAGATCCTTCAATTGAAAAAATACCAGCGGATATGGAACCGGAATAATCATAAGCCGGATTGAAATCCTTAATTGGATAAGGCCCGAAAGTTAATCCAGCCGACGCATCCGCGCGCCAGCCAAACACCTTTGTTATCCCGCCATTAATTGCGAATTTATCTTCTGAAAGGACCCCCTCCAGATAGCCCCCGCCGACATAACCAACAGCCACCTGACCTTTTACATCACCATGGATTTTTGCCGTATCCCCTACTGATGGACCAATATGAGAGTCTGTAATAGCCTTGTTAATTTTGTCGGGAGATACACCTTTACCGCCGAGATCGAAAGCCAGTGAAGCATCCTGTTGCGTTGCTGGAGGCACTAATCCACCCCAGTTTGAGGTAGCATTATTCTCAGCTGCGTTCTTTCCTCCTTGCGCCCCAGCAGCCGCCGAAGCCGTACTCCCTCCCGCCAACCCACCAGCCACCCCCGCCGATACAGAAGCCAGCGTAACGATCGTCTGCTTTTGATCTTCACTCAGTTTCGACAGGTCTTTCACCTCCGGATAGAGCAGGCTGGCTATCGCATGCGCAGCCAGCTCGCCCGTTGCCGCCCCCGCAGCTCCCGCAGCGGCGCTGTTACCCTGAAGAACCGCCACCGCGCCGCCCAGAATAGCGTGCGCAACGGTATTGACGGTAGGATCGCCTTCGGTTGATTTAAGCAGATGCGCCAGCTCAGGCGCCGACGCGCCTGCCAACGCACCCGCAATATTACCGCCCGCCAGTCCCTGAAGTGCCGCCGTTGCCGCCTGAATACCGCGCTGAATATCGCTGCCAGTACCGTACTTCTCCATTGCCGTCTGGCCAGCCTGATTCACGATTTGCTTATCACTTGGGTTAGCATTACCTTCCGATTTCAGCTTCTCTTTGGCCGCCTTCAGCGCCTCTGGATCGGTCATGGCATTCCGTGCCGCTATCTCTCCTTGCGTCCGCGCGATATCCGCAGCCTGGCTGCCGATATCACTGATAAGCCCGACCGCTTTCAGGCGATTTTGCTCTTTCTCCTTGTCGAAGATTGGGCTGATGCTATCGTTGGCATGTTCGGTATCGCGGCTCAGGTTTGCCACATCCTGCTTCTGATTATCCCGATCGCGAACGATAATGGTGCCGTCTGCCACCGCCGCTTGGGTGGTACCTTCCGCATGGCCGCTGTGGCTTGCGCCTGAAATCATGCCGCCCGGCATTTTGCCTTTAAAGGTATCGCCAAAACTGCCACTCCCACTCAGGCTCACACCCGTTTGGCTGACCTTATAATCCGCCTCGTTGTGAAGGTCGCTAAAGCCCAGCGTTCCCGTGTCTAACGAATTTTTGTCAGCCGTCGCCGTGGAGGCAATAACCGCGCCATCCAGTTGCGTGTGACGGCCAACCGTGACGTCAAATCCACCATTACCGGCAAACAACCCCGTCTGCTCTTGAACGGAGTCGTACGTGCTCTTCATCTTATCCTGACTGGCACTGATGTAACCGGAGCCAGTCATACTTCCGAACGTGAAGCTGCCGCCCGCCGCTACGCTGGTCTGCTTAGATTTGTAATCATTATTGTCCTGCTGACTACTCATCAAAAGATCGCGGCCAATATCAGCGACAATCTTCTCACCGTTGACCTGCGCCCCGTTCAGAATGGCATCTCTACCGCTGGTCATGGAGACCGTGCCGCCGCTGTCCAGCGTGGTTTCGGTCCAGGCGGTGCCGTTACCTTTTTCATTACCTTTAGACGCATTCACATTGGCGAAAACACTGATCCCCATCCCGCCGCTGCCGCCCCCAATACTTACGCCCACACCACCACCGCTGCTGCTGTTTTTGCCGGTGGTTTTCTGCGTGTTGGCCGCTCCCGTCAGCAGGATGTCGTTTTCAGCATTCAGCGTGGCGTCACCGCCCGCTTTCAGCTGGCTACCGCCGATCAGGATATCGCCGCTATTCGTACTCTTACCTTTGCCCGTGGCGGTAATAGAAAGATCGTTTCCGGCATTGATTGTGCTGCCCGCTACCGTGTCGCTATCGGCATGCTGCTGAGATTTCGATTTCTGGCTAGTCAGAGAGAGGCTGACACCAAATCCGTTCGCCGGATCGCCAGTCTGCTGGGCAACAACCGCTCCCTGTGCCGCCTGTACGCCCGAGAGTGTCGCTTTCGTTGCCTGCAGGGCAGCCAGACGTCCATCACTTTCTTTAGACGCCTCCTGTGCAGTGGTAACAGCGCTGTTGATTGCGCCACCCACTACGCCAGACAGAGCCACCGTAAGGCCACTGGATTTTTGTTCAAACTTCTCATCGCGGGCGCGTTTGTCATGACCCGGCTCGATCGTCACGCTGTCGCCAGTGAGCGCCATATTTTTGCCAGCCACCAGGTCCGCGCCGCCGACATGCAGCTGATTACCGGCGGCAATATCAACGCTCCCCCCCGTCGAGCCCACCGTACTGAAGCTCTGACTCTGGGTAGTGCCTTTCTCACGGAGATCGTGCGTGCTTTTGCTGCTGCCGATGGTGAAGCCAATCCCGCCCGAGCCCATCAGGCCGGATTTTTTCTCTTCCTTAAAGCGCCAGGAGGTATCGCTGTTCGTCGCTGCCACAATATCGACGTTGTTGCCCGCCTTAAGCTTCACGTCGCCATCGCCCGCCACGGCGGATCCGTTCACCAGCAGGTTATTGCCCGCAACGACCTGCACGTTATCGCCGCTCAACAATGAGCCGGATTCACGCGTCGCGCTGTTCTCCTCGATGGTGTGGGTGGTTTTCTTGCTCAGGAACCCTTTTTTGGTTTTGGTCTGCTCTTTGTAGTGATAATCGCTTTCGGTTGCGGTATTGAGATTGACGTCGCGGCCCGCCGCCACGCCGATATCGCCCTTCGCCGTTACCTGCGCGGCTTCGGTGGTGACATCGCGCCCCGCGAGGATCTGGGTATTCGCCCCGCTGGCGATCTCGGTTCCCTGCTGGCGTACGGACTCGTTGATGACGGTTTTCTTGCCTGACTTATAGCTATCGCCCTGTGTGGTCTCTTCCGCCGCCAGATTCACGTCGCGACCCGCCTGCAGCCCGACGCTTTTCTCCGCCGCCAGCGCGGCGGCCTGGGCGTTGATATCCTGCCCGGCCTTCAGCACCAGGTTATCGCCTGCGGAAATCGTGGTGCGGTCGAGCCCGGTGCTGTGGGACTCGCTTTTCCCTTTACGGCTGCTTTCGCTGGTCTGTGCCGCGTTCAGATTGAGATCGTTGCCCGCGCTCAGCCCCGCGCTGCCGCCCGCCTTCAGGTCGCTGGCGGTCACGTCAAGGTTGTGCCCGGCGTTCACCAGCAGGTTGCCGCCCGCGGTGACGTTACTGCCCTGATACGTGACAGACGAACGGCTGGTTTTCGCCCGGCTTGAGCTGAATGCGTCGTTGATCTGATTCGCGTTGACGGCAATATCGCCCCACGCGTTCAGTAGCATATCGCCACCGGAGGCCAGGTTCGCCCCGGTAACGGTGATGTTTTTCCCCGCCTCAAGCGACAGGCCATCCTGTGCGGTAATAGACGCCGTGTTGCCCAGCAGGGTGTCTTTCAGGCCGATCTTGCCGTACTTCCCTCCGGCGTTGATATCAATCTGCTCAACCTGGGTCAGGTTGTTGATGCTGCCGTCCAGGCTCTCCAGCGCGACCGTTTTGCCGCTGATGGTGGAGCTGATGTTATTGATATCGCCGATGGCGCTCAGGTTCAGGTCGCCGCCAGCTTTCATCAGGCCGTTGTTGAGGTTGCTGATGCTGTTCTGGCTGTCGAGCGTCAGGCTGTTTTTCGCCAGCAGCGAGCTGCCGCCGTTGGTGATGTCGCCGCCCTTCAGGGTAACGTTGTTACCCGCGATTACGCTGCCGTTATTGACGGTGACGTCCTTCGGCGACAGGTAGAGTTTCGGTACCATCACGGTTTCGCCGTTGACGGTGGCTTTCTCCCACCACAGCAGGCTGTGGTCGAGCGCGGCAATCTGATCGGCGGTCAGCGAGACGCCAAACTGCAGGCCCAGCGACTGCTGAGCCGCCGCGGCGTTGTCCATCAGATAGCGCATCTGATCCAGATCGGAGCCGATGCCGTTCAGGTAGCGGTTACCGGTCTGGTTGAGCACCACGTTGGAGACATAGCGGGTATCGAACGCCGCATCACCGAGGAAGCGGTAATCGTAATCCGGGTTCAGGTTGAGTCGGCCGAGCATGTAAGACGAGCCGAGGAACTGCTTCTCATCGGTAAACGCCAGCCGCGTCTCCTGAGGCGCCGTGGACGACGGTTTGACCCCGAGCATTGCGTTCAGGTCGGCAAACAGGGCGGGATCGAGCTGTCCGAGACCGTTCAGTTTCGGGTTGATGCTGATCAGGTACGGGCTTTTCGGGTTATCGGAGAAGACGAAATAGCCGTTGTTGCCCGACGGCAGCGGGTAAGCGCTGGTATCGACGCGCTGGCCCTGATAATGCCCGACGGCGCCGCCCTGAGCGGTTCTGAGATCGGCGGTGGTGACCCCGGCGTTCGCCAGCGCGCCCAGCTGGCCGAGGTTCGCGTTGCCTTTCTGCGTGGTGCCAATGTTGCTGAGAGGCGTGCCGGACGCGCCGCCGTTTTCCAGCGCGCCGCCGCCGTTAAGCTGCTGCAGCGCACCCTGGAGCTGATCGTTCCACTGCGGCGAGTTCACCGCCACGGTGCCGGTATTGCTCAGCCCCTGTTTTTGTACGCCGCTGCCGACGCTCTGGTTGCTGAGGGTGTTCAGCGACGGCGCGGAGATAACGTTGCTAACGCCGCCCGCGTTCGCAGTGGTATTGGTGTTGCTGATGTTACTGGTGAAGTTTGCGGTGACGTTACCGCCCGCCTGGATGACGGCGCGGTAGAGTTCACCCGGTTGGAATTCTGTTTCATGCCCAACCAGATTGTACTCAATAGTATCATTCTGGAATTTGATATTCTTACTACCAGCCACGCCTAACTTACTTGTTGCGTAACCAACAGACGCAGATAACGGTTTATATTCATAAATCAGGTAATCAACCTCACTACCTGCCTGCCAGCTCTGGTTATTTAATTGATTTCCAGACAGGTGAATATCACCGTTTGCCAATATATTGCTGGCATTATTATCAAGTCTGGAAGCCTGAATAGTCAGGTCACTACCTGAAGAGATACGCCCTGATGGAGAATCGCCCCCTGTGATAACAGTTGTGCTGTATCTTCCGGAAAAACGCTGCCTGACTGTATTTTTAAAAGGAGCCAGATAATAGTATGTGGAGCGATGGATATTACATGCACTATTAGCTCCACAGTTACCAGCACCCGGACCAGTAATGACTTCTCGCGAA
This sequence comes from Enterobacter sp. EC_64, assembly GCF_019584165.1. Lineage (NCBI taxonomy): Bacteria > Pseudomonadati > Pseudomonadota > Gammaproteobacteria > Enterobacterales > Enterobacteriaceae > Enterobacter > Enterobacter sp. EC_64. The sequence continues at coordinate 107,001 of NZ_VDAS01000015.1, read as the reverse complement.
TAAAAACCATAACTTCCATTTGGCAGAGCCGTAACAGGCACATCTATTGTTGACTCACCTGTCATCCAGTCATCAACTGGTTGTACCTGACTCTGAGTTGAAGCTTTAAGCCCTTCCCGTTCATTTCGTAAGTTGATGGTTTTAATATTAAGACTTCCACCCTGCGTCTCAATATTCCCAGACGTGTTCACCACCTGGCTGTTCGCATTCCCTGCCGCATCCCGCTGCATCCACAGGTTGTTTCCCGCCATGATGTCGCCGCGCTGGTTGGTGATGCTGTCGGCAAACAGCGCCAGGTTATTCGCCGCGTACAGCAGCGCGGTGTTGACGATGGCGCCCGGCGCGCTCAGGGTCAGCGAGCCGCGCGTGCCGGTGAAGCCGTCGACGGTAATATTGCTCCGGCTGGCCACGGTGATATCGCCCCCGCCCTGCACCGAGCCCGCGGCGTTCAGCGCCACGCTGCCGCCGGAGAGCGTGCTGGAGCCGCCGCCGGTGGTGATTTGTCCGTTGTTGCTGAGCTGCCCGCCCGCATTCAGGTTGACCGCCTGCCCCTGCAGCACGCTGCGGTTATCGATGTCGCTGCCGCTGTTGATGGTGAGGGTTCTGCCTGCCGCCACAGCGGTTCGGCTGGTAAACGCGTTCGTCAGCTGCAGCGTTAAGTCCCCCAGGGACACCAGTTGGCCGGTAAGGTCCAGCCCCCGGCTCTGCAGCCACAGGTTGCCGCCGCTCAGCAGCTTGCCGCCCGCGCTCTGGGTTACCTGGTCCGCGCCAATATTCAGCTGCGTGTTGCCGAGCAGCGTGCCGCTGTTGTTCAGCTGGCTGTAGTTAACCGTCAGCTGTCCCGCCTGGGTGGTGCCCTGGCTGGCGAAATTGGTGCCGGTCAGGGTGGCGCGATCGGCCACCCACGTGCCGCCGTTGGTGGCGTTTGCCGCATTGAGTATCAGGTCGGTGGCCTGCAGCCAGCCGGTGCCGGTGAATTGCGGCGTGCCGAGCGTCAGGCGCGCGCCGGAGAGGAGTCTGCCGTCGTTACGCGCCTGCGAGGAGGCGGTCACGCGCGTCTCGCCGCCGCCCTGGATCAGGCCGTAGTTAAACAGCGCGGGCGTGGTCAGCGTCAGCGCATCGCGGCTGACGATTTCACCCCCGCTGTTGTTGGTCAGCGTCCCGCTGAGGGCCAGCGTCGCGCCGTTATCGCCCTGCAGACGTCCGTTGTTGGTGAGCGCCCCGGTGGTGATACCGAGCGTGCCCCCCTGCATTTTGCCGTCGCTGGTGACGGAGGCCGCCGTGACGTTCAGCGCCCCGCCGGACAGCAGGGTGCCGCCAGACTGCTGGCTGACCGCGCCGGTCTGGCTGAGGGTCAGGCCATTCACGCCGCTGATGGCGCCGCTGTTGCTGAGCGTGCCGCCCGTCAGCGTCAGGTTTTTCGCCGCCCACTGGCCCTGGTTCGCCAGCGTCGCGGCCTGCAGCGTTGCCGCACCCAGCGCGGTGATCCTGCTGCCTGCGGTTCCGGTGAGCGTGTCGGCCAGCGTCATCTGCAGCGCGTCGGCGCTCTGCACCGCGCCGCTGTTGGTGAGCGACCGGGCGTTAAGCAGGATGTTCTGTGCCTGCCAGCTGCCGGCGTTGGTCACTGCCCCGGACGCAATCGTCAGCGCGCCCTGGGTAAGAAGTTTGCCGCCTGCGCCGTTGATCAGCTCCTGCTGCGGCGCGGCCATCGCCATGCGCGCCATCAGCCGCTGCTGCCCCTGAACGGTCAGGCTCTGCAGACCGGTTAAGGTGCCCTGGTTGTTAATGCTGTTCTGATGCAGCGCGAGGGTGTTCCCCTGCACGGTGCCGCTGTTTTTAAGCGTGCTGCCGCCGAGCGTCACATCGCCCTCGCTGAGGAGCTGCCCGCGGTTATCCAGCGTCTGTGCGGTGATATCCGCCCAGCCCTGGCTCATCAGCGAGCCGGTTGAGGTCAGCGTGCCGCCGGTCGTGGCCGTCAGCGTTCCCTGGCTGAGCAGAGACCCGCCGTGCGTCCAGTCGCTGGCGCGGATGTCCGCGCCGTTCCCCTGCAGCGTGCCCTGCGTGGTCAGCTGGCCTGCATCCAGCGTCAGCATGCCGCCGGAGAGGGTGCGCGAGGTCGCGCCCGTGGTCAGCGTGGTGCCGGTGAGCGCCAGGCCGTTCGTTCCCTGCATCAGCCCGCCGTTGTTCATATCGCGGGCGGTGAGGGACAGCGTACCGCCCGTGATGCGCCCCGGGTTCGCCAGGGTGTCCGCGGTGAAGGCGGTCGCGCCGCCGCTCTGCAGCAGCCCGGTATTGGTTAACGCTCCGCTGAGCGTGCCGCTGAGTCCCGTCTGCCCGTTCACCGTGCCGCTGTTGGTGAGGGTGGTGCCGGTCATGCCCAGCGTGGCGCCCTGCAGCGTACCGGCGTTCGTCAGCTGTCCGCCCGCCAGCGTGAAGCCGCCGCCGGAGAGCCATTTACCGTTCAGCTCGTTGATAAAGCGGTCGGCGGTGGCGTTAACCGCGTTGCTGCCCTGCATCAGGCCGCTGTTGCGCAGCTCAGTACCGCCTGCTGTCAGCGTTTTGCCCGCCACCGTGCCGCTGCTGGTCAGCGTCGTCGCGTTAAGCGCGGCATCGTCGGTGGCAATGATGTTCCCCGTGTTGGTCAGGGCATTGCTCAGGCCCAAATCCAGGCTCTGCGCCTGAATATCGCCCCGGTTCGTCAGGTCGCTGCCCCGCAGGGTGAACCCGCCCTTCACCAGCAGCAGGCCGGCGTTATCGAGCGTGTCGAGGGATAAGTCCAGAGGACTGCCGCTCACCAGCTGCCCGGTGGCGCCGTTGCTCAGCGCACGGGTGGTCAGCGCCAGCGTGTCGTTACCCTGAAGGATCCCGGTGTTGTTCAGCTGCGCAGCCTTCACCGTGAGGGCTTTCCCGGCCAGCTGGCCGTCGTTAAACAGCTGCGCCGCCGTCAGCGTGAACAGATTTTGGCTGAGCAGGACGCCCGTGTTATCCAGCCTGCCGGTCGCGGAAAGCGTCAGGGCATCCAGCGTCTGAACGCTGCCCTTGTTATTCAGGCTCCCGGCGTCAAGCGTCGCGCTGCGCCCCTGAAGGCTGCCCGCGTTGCTGAGGGTTTGTCCGCTGAGCGTCAGGGTCTCGCCGCCCGTCACCTGCCCCTGAGGCTGGTTCGTGAAGGTGTTCCCGGACCAGGCCAGCGTGCTGCTGCCCTGAAGCAGGCCGCTGTTTTGCAGGTCGCCCCGCAGGGTCAGCACTTTCGCCAGCAGCTGGCCCCGGTTATCGGTCCTGTCGGCCTGGACGTCCAGCGCCTGCTGGCTGAGCACCTTACCGCTGTTGGTCAGCGTGCCGGTCACCGCCGCCGTCACGCCCGCTTCCCCCAGCGCGTTGCCGGTGTTCATCCACTCACCGGTGGCCAGGTTCAGGGTGTTGCCCTGCAGCAGCCCGGCGTTGTTCAGGGTGGTGTGGTGCAGGTCGAGCGCGCCGCCGGAGAGCAGCATGCCCGCCTGCTGGTTGCTGAGCTGTGTCCCGGTCGCCGTGAGGGAATGTGTCCCCTGCAGCGTGCCGCCGTTGGTCACCGACGCGCTGTTAAACTGCGCGTCGGTGCCGGCCATCAGCCCGCTGTTCGTCAGGCTGGCGGTGGTCAGCGTCAGGCCGTTCCGGGCAATCACCCGCCCGTCGGCATCGTTGCTGGCCTGTCGGGTCAGGTTCAGCAGCAGCGCGGTGGCGCTGAGCTCGCCGCTGTTGGCCAGCGTTTCACCGCCGAGCGTCAGCGTTCCGCTGCTGCGCAGCGCGCCACGGTTAGTGAGGTCTGCCACGCCGAGCGTCAGCGCCGAGTCCCCCTCGACGGTGCCCTGGTTTTGCAGGCTGTCCGCCGTGATGTGCAGGTCGCTGGCCGCAATATTGCCCGCGTTAGCAAACGCAGTGCCGTTCAGGGTGAGCCGGTCGTCCGCCAGCAGGCGTCCGGTATCGGTGTTGGTCAGGCTGAGGTAGTCGCTGCTCAGGCTGACGCCGTTGATTTCCCCCTGGTTTGTCAGCGTGTCGCCCCGGAGGTGCAGCGTGCCGTCGGTAGTGATAAGCCCGCTGTTAGACAGCACCGGAACGTTCAGCGTTAAATCCTGCGTGCTGTAGACCGATCCGCCCGCGAGGTTTGTGAGTGACCCGGTCTTCAGGCCGAGCAGGGTGGTCCCCTGCAGCAGTCCGCTGTTCTCCACCGAGGCAGCGTCCAGCGCCAGCGCACCGGCAACCAGCGTACCGCTGCTGGTGATGCGTTCAGGAGCCGTCAGGGTCATGCGTTCCGCTTTTGCGACGCCGGACTGGAGGATGTTCTGTCCGCTGAGCGCGATGGCGCTGGCGGTAAGCTCTCCGCCGCTGGTCAGGTCGCCGGTCGCGTTAAAACTCAGCGCGTTACCGGTGGATTTCCCGGCGTGCGCAATCGTGCCCGCCGTCACCGACAGAGCGCCTTTCGCCGCCTGCGTGCCGTTCAGCGCGGCATTCTGCGCCTGCAGGGTAAGCCCCTGCCCGCTCTGCAGATGCGCATCCCGGCCGGTGGTCAGGTCGCCGGTGCTGACGGTTAAGGCCCCCGCCGCGTCCGTCTGCCCGTTCAGGCTGGCGCTGCGGGTCGCGGAAATCTGTACATTGCCCTGGCTGGTGGTACGGGACGCCTGACCGCTGGTCAGGGTGCCGGCCTGCGCCGTCAGCGCCGTCGCGCCGGACAGGGTGCCATTCTGTTCAAGCGCGCCTGCCGTCACGCTCATCGCCCCGTCAGCCAGCAGGCTGCCGCTGTTACGCAGGGCCTGCTGCGCCGTGACGTTCGCATTGCCTTTCGCGCTCAGCGTGCCCCGCTGCTCCAGGGTACCAACGCTCAGCGCCAGGTTGCCGGCGCTCTGCAGGGTACCGCTGTTAGTGACCGTCTGCCCCTTCAGGGTGACGTCGTTACCCTGCACCGTGCCGCCGTTTGTCAGCTCTCCTGCGCTCACGTCAAGGTGGCCTTTCGCTGCCAGCTGGCCGCTGCTGGACACCCTGTCGCCGGAGAGGGCAATGTCGCGCCCCGCATTCACCTGCCCCTGATTACTGACGCCGCTGCCCGTCAGGCGGACATCGCCCGTGGCATCGGCCCGGCTCTGGCCGTCCATCACCAGCTGTCCGCCGCTCAGGGCCAGATTCTCTCCTGCCGAGACCGCACTGGCCGTGGATGACAGCGTGCCGCCGCTGCTGAGGGTCGCGCGGGTATCGCTACCGCTGCGGGTATTCGCCAGCGTGATATCTTTCCCGGCCGCCACGCTGAGCGCGCCTTTGGTGGTGACGCTGCCGCCGCGCTGCGTCAGGCTGCCGTCGGTGGACAGCGTGGTGTCGGCCTGACCCGTCAGCGTCGCATCCGCAAGCGCCATTCCCTGTTTGCTCGTGACGGTTAGCGCCCCGCCCTGTGCCGACACGCCGCCGCCGTTGACGGTCAGGGTATCTTTACTGTCCAGCGTCGCCGCGCCGCGGGAGACCAGGGAGGTATTGCTGAGCGTCATCCCCTGCCCGCTGCTCACCGACAGCGCGCCCGCGCTGTTTGTCCCGCCGCCCGTCGTCTGCACTTTCCCCGCAGCGGAAAGGCGCATATCGCCCTGGCTGGCGAGCGTGCTGTTATTGAGTTCCACATCCTGCGAGCTGGCCACATTCAGCGCGCCACCGGACTGATGGCTGCCGTTGAGGGCCACTCCCGCGCCGTTCGCGGTAATCGATCCGCTGGCCAGGCTGTTCGTGACCGTCAGTTTCCCGCCCGCGTCCAGCTGAATATCGCCCTGGCGCGCGGTGAGGTTGCCGAGGTTCACCCCCACGCCCGTCTCGCTGGAGACCAGGCGGATACGGTTCGCATACATCCCGCCGAGCGCGCCGGTATCCACGGCCACCACGGGCGCGGCACCCTCACCGGCAATCGGCCTGACGCTGCCGTCTGCGCCCACGCGGTTCGCTCCTGAAGTCACCGTCAGGTCGTTCGCATGAATCGCGGCGTTCACTTCCGTCGCGCGCGCAATAATCGACAGCGCGTCGCTCTTGCTGGCATCCAGCCCCTGGCCTTCAACCGTGATGGCGCCTTTCGTCACCTCCAGCGCCTGCAGGTTACCGCTGGCGTCGAACTGCGGTTTCCCCGTGGTCAGGGTGACGTTCGGGGTGTTGATAAATCCGCACCCGTTACAGGTAATGCCGTACGGGTTGGCCACCATGACGTTTGCTGCTTTACCGGCGACTTCCGTATAGCCCTGCAGCTGCGAGCGGCTGGCGCCCGTGACTTCGTTGATAATGCCTTTCGCTTCCCGCCCGGCCTGCAGGTTGGGGTTGTTCTGGATAAGCCCGCCCAGCTGGGTCTGGGTTAAACGGTCCGTGCCGTTGTTGAGGATAAGCCCCTCTTTGCCGACGTTATACTCACCGAACTGGTTATGCGAGATACCCGCCCCGTTGGGCGTGGCGATGTTGACGACCGGCACCCCGTTCCCCGCCCGATCGACCGTGGTCTGCCCGGTCGGCGTAAGCGCCGCCGCGACGGCAGGTGCCATCGGCTGCCAGACCATCAAACCGCAGACAATCCAGCTGATCAGGCGCTGCGAGAAACGAACGGGTGGGTGACGGGTATCCATAGTCGTAGAGTCTCTTAAAGCATGAAGGCAATGCGCCAGTTAACGCTCACATGATCCGGGCCGAGCCAGTCGGGGTAGTGCAGGGGCGTACCGACCGAAATCTGGCTGCTGTACCCGCGCCCTGCGCTGTTCAGTCCCACCGAAGCGCCCCACAACGTGCCGGAGGCAAAGCGGTCCTGACGGTCTTTTTCCAGCCAGCCGCCGTCAACGGCGACCGTTGCGCTCACCGCGCCAATCACCGGAAGGGTGAAGAGGGAATATCCCAGCTCGTTGCGCCAGTAGCCGCCGTTGTCCCCGGACAGATACTGCTCTTTAAAACCGCGTACGGAGCTTTCGCCGCCGAGCGTCAGGCGCTCGGAGCCGTACAGCCGGTCGGGCGACCACTGGCCGTAGGCGCTGGTCAGCCACCAGGCGTTACGGGCGACTGGACGCTGGAAGCTGGCGTTCAGGCTCCATTTACGGAATTCCGCGCGCGGCATATCCCCGGACTTATCTTCGTCGGTTTCGGCATTGAACCACGGCATGCCGTGGCTCCAGGTCGGGTTGAAGGTCGCCACGCCGCCCAGCATTTTTTGCGTGTGCGTAATGCCCAGAATCAGGCTGGAGAGGTTGCGCGTGCTGCTCTGAAGCGGCGCGTCGTTGAGCCAGTTGCGGCTGGATCGCTGAACCACGCCTGCCGCAATGCCGGTTTTCACCTCCCCGTTGCGGAAGACCACCCAGGACGCGTTAAGGCGGTGGGTTTTGGTATCGCCCGTGGAGAGCCAGTTGAATCCCTGGTTACTGATGGTGGTTCGGTAGTTACTCCAGGCGTAGCTGTAGTCCAGTAATCCGTAGCCAAACGGCACGCTGACGCCCGCCTGGAAATTCTGCGCATCGTACGCGCTGGCAAAATCGCTGCTGCGCCCGCCGCTGACAAACCATTTATCCGCCAGCCCCAGCATATTATTGGCGGTGAGCACGCCGCTCAGCTGATCTTCGCCGGTACTCTTCTGCCCGCTATTATCCAGGCTTACCGATGCACTTAAGGGAAATTCCGGCTTTGCCGTAAGATTAACAATGGAATATCCGGCCTGCGTTCCCGGAAGAATTTCAATCTGAACCGGCTCGGCGCGCAAACGGTTAATTTGCTCCATGCCCTGTTCGATGTCGCGTAAATTAAGGATGCCGCCCACCCGTCCCGGAAACGCCATTTTCAGCATACGCGGCGTTTCGCCTTCCAGACGGATCGCTTCCAGTCTGCCTTCCAGCACAACAATATTCAGCTGGCCGCCGGAGAGATCCTGCTCGGTAAGAAAAGCGCGGCTGGTGATATATCCCCGGCTGATATACCAGTCAGAAATATGGGCGAGAAGTTCCGTTATTTTCGCCATATCCAGACAGCGGCCCTGCCACGGCGCGACAAGGGTCTGCCGGGTTTTCGGGGAGATTAAGGTCGCACCGGAAAGGGTAATGGTATGAATGGTGAAACAGGGTCCGGAGCCGGTAACCGGCAGCGGTCTGGCGGGCGCGGGGCGAGGAATACTCCGCTCCAGCTCCTCACGCTGTTGCTGGTTCTGTAATAAAAGCTGCTGCTGTTGCTGTTGAATGGAATCGCGATCGGCTGGCGATAAAGGTGCAGCACTCACCCTCGCTGAAAAAAGCGAAAACAATAAGATAGCAACAGCATAATTTACTAATGAAATTATTCTAATTTTTATTTCGGCGCTATTCATCCATGCCACAAACATGTCCGCAATGATTATTTTTGTAATATAAGAGTTTTCTTAAAGCGAGTATATCTAATTTGAATTAGGGCTCCTAAAATTAATAGTTATTTCAGAAGAGTGAGAAGGATATTAAGAGAAAATAAGAAAGGATTTAACTCACCCTTAAATCTTGAGTTAGCCGTAATACACTAGGCATGAAGCCGAAACGTCTTTCGCCACTCCGCCGGACTCACCCCAAAACGCGCTTTAAACTGCTGTCGCCAGGTGACGGCGGAATTAAATCCCACCAGCTCAGCCACGCGTTCAATCGGCATATTTCCGGCTTCCAGTAAGATCTGGCTGCGCCGCAGGCGTTCGGCGGTCAGCCAGTCGGTGACGCTCATCCCCGTCGCGTTAACAAAATGACGGGTCAGGGTGCGGCGGCTCATCGAGACCACGTCCGCCAGCGAGTCCAGACTATGCGGTTCGGTGATGTGCTGCTGCAGGTAGTCGATCAGGCAGTTAATGCGTCCGTCGCGGGTATCTTTGGGTACCGGCTGGGCGATGAACTGCGCCTGCCCGCCCTCGCGGTGGGGCGGAACAATCATCCGGCGGGCAATCTGGTTAGCAACCACGCTGCCAAAGCGCTGGCGAATGATATACAGGCAGCAGTCGAGGGCTGCGGCAGTCCCGGCGGAGGTGATGATATTGCCGTCATCCACGTAAAGGGCATTAATATCCAGCCGAACGTTCGGGAAGAGCGACTGAAACTGACGTTCGAACTCCCAGTGGGTGGCCGCACGTTTGCCGTCGAGGATCCCCGCCCAGGCCAGCACAAACGACCCCAGACACAGCCCGACGATTTCTGCGCCGCGGTCTCTCGCCTGTACCAGGCTGTCGAGCAGCGTCTGGGGCGGGCGTTCAAGAACGTGCTGCCAGTAGGGAACGACAACAATATCGGCCTGCCCAATGGCGGTAAAATCCTGCGTGGCGTTGAGGGCAAATCCGTCTTTTGAGGTGAGGAACCCTGGCGTTTCGGCGCAGATCGTCACGTTAAAGCGCTTTTCTCCGGAGACCGAGTCGCCAAACAGAATGCAGGGAACGGAGTAGTGGAACGGGCTGAACCCCTCTACTGCGACAATCGCGACGTTGACTAGCGACATTTGTCTCTCCTTTCCCCTTTAGACACTCAGAATATAACGGTTTCGCCATCCTCAGGAATACTCACCGCGTCACTCACCTGGTTGGCTTCTACGTACTCACGCAGCGCGCTGCGGGTCAACAGGCAGTGGTTAATGGCCTCCATATGGCTCGCCACAATGTTGGCCTGCGGCAGCAGGAAATGAACGTTAAGCACATCTTCCTGCCCCATAATAATGGGCCCAAAACCAATGACGTGGGCATAGCCAGCGTTCAGCACCACCACGTCCGGCTGGTGCTTTTGCAGATCGGCCGCCACCTCGTCACGCCAGACGGTATCCCCGGCAATATAGAGCGTCTTCTCATCAGGATGACGCAGCACCACGCCACAGGCCTCGCCCAGCCGCTCCGCCAGTTCGGGCACGGCGTATGCGCGATCGGTACCGTGCTGACCGCCGTGGGTTTTCGCTATCCGAATATCACCAAAGGTGGTTGCGTCGGTCATGACCGTCAGGTTGCTAAACCCCTGGCTGCGCAGGAGCGCGGCATCACGGTCGTTTTGCACGTAGATCGGTTTATCTTTGGCGATCAGCTCCGCCGCGGCGCGATCCCAGTGATCGTCATGGGTATGGGTGACGATCACCGCGTCGGCGTCCAGCAGCGTGTTGACGTCAACGGGGAGTTCGACCGTCGGGTTACGGCGTTCGGCATGGGCCGTGCCGGGGAAGCCCGGATAAGCGCCCTGTGGGGCCAGCATAGGGTCGATTAAAAAACGTTTTCCGGCGTAGGTAATCAGCTGGGTGGCGTTGCGAATGTGGGTGATGTTCATGGGCTATCCTCCGGTTGGTGTGATAAGGAGGATAGCCAGCCGTCGCGCGGCACGCTGTGGGTTAAAGAGCAATTACCGATGAAATCGGGCCAATTTACGTCACCGTGCTTTATGCGGGTACTTTTACCAGCCCGGCACCGCCCCGCCATTAAAGATCGTCTCCGCCGCTTTCGCCACTTCAGGCGACTGATACGACTGGATAAATTCCTTCACGTTCTCCGCGTCTTTCTTGTCTTCGCGCGTCACCACGATGTTCACGTACGGCGAATTTTTGTCTTCGATAAAGACGCTGTCATGCACCGGCGACAGCCCGGTTTGCTGGATATAGGTGGTGCTGATGATGGCGACATCCACTTTCGGGTCGTCCAGCACGCGCGGCAGCTGCGCCCCTTCGAGCTCCATGATTTTCAGCTGCTTAGGGTTGGCGGTAATATCCAGCGCCGTCGGCAGCAGCCCGGTATCTGGCTTCAGGGTGATGAGCTTCTCTTTTTGCAGCAGCAACAGCGCGCGGCCAAGGTTGGTCGGGTCGTTTGGAATGGCAATGGTTGCGCCGTCCTTCAGGCCAGACACGGATTTGATTTTGCGGGAATAGCCGGCCATCGGGAAGACAAAGGTGTTCGCCACGGCCACCAGCTTGTAGCCATGCGCCTTATTATCCTCTGCAAGGAACGGGCGATGCTGGAAGACGTTGGCATCCAGTTCCCCCTGGTTGGTGGCATCGTTAGGCAACAGCGAGCCGCTGAAGCCCACCAGCTCCACGTCCAGGCCATATTTCTCTTTCGCCACCTTTTTGGCGACTTCCGCCACGTCCTGCTCGGCGCCGTTGATGACGCCGACTTTAATGTGTTTGGCATCGCTGCCACTTTGATCGCACCCGGCTAGCAACAGGCCAGCCAGTACCAGAGCACCCAATCGACGTTTCACAAGACAGTTCCTTTTGCTGAATGTTGTAGTGACTATATCGACAACGAGGCGGTGAAATAAAAACCGAAAAAGAATCAATAAGAAGGATAAGTTATATGCGGGTATGGCCGGGTGGCGCTGCACCACCGGGCATCAGGGATCACAACGTTGTCGTCCAGTCCTCGACGGCAAGCTCCTGCACCATTCTGAATGCACGATCGTTAGTAACGATCGTTGTTCCCCGACTGATAGCATGTGCAGCGATCAGTTGATCGAGATCCCCCATCACTTTCCCTTTCTTTTCCAGGGTTGCACGGAGTTCACCGTACGTTGCTGCGGCGTCGCTGTCCCAGTCGCAAATCGTGATGGTATTGAGAAACTCCCGGATTGTTTCTTTCAATCTACTGCTTTTCTTCTTGTCAGCACCATACAGCAATTCCGCTTCGGTAATGCTTGAGATACAAACGTCACCCGGCGCCAGACATGTCATTCTGCTTACAACCTCCGGGTGTCGTTTAAACAAGTGACTCACAATATTCGTATCCAGCATATGTCTCATGAGCATGCTCCATCCAGAGGGTCTCTTGTCGTAACACTCTGATTGCGTTCCTCCTTGCTCAAAAACGTATCTGGTACGTCCGTTTCTGCCAGCATGCGGAGAAAATTATCCCAGCTCTTTATTAGAACAGGTTTTGCCACCAAAACGACATTCCCCTCCTCATCCCGTCGGATGTAGACGCTCTCCGTATCAAACGCGAATTCAGCAGGCAGCATAACGGCCTGATTCTGACCCTTTTTGAATAGTTTTGCTGTGCGTTCCATTGCTATCTCCATGGATGACTTGACCAGGCCAAAGCATGCGCCACGGCCCGAAAAGAAGACAAGCAACACGTTTTAAATTAGGAAAGCGGCTCGCAATAAATAGCAGAATGCATAATGACAGAAACGGGCTTAAAGGGCTTTCGCCAGGTAATGTCGCTGCATGCCCGGGTACGGATAATCCTGCAAAGACATCTGCAGCTGGTACCCCTGTTTTTCATAGAACGGACGCGCCTGGAAGCTGGCGGTATCCACCAGCGCGTGCTTGCAGCCTTTGCGTCTGGCTTCATCTTCCGCCGTTTTGATGAGCTGGCTGCCCACGCCGGATCCGCGTACGGCATCGCTCACCCAGAGAAAGTCGATATTCAGCCAGTCGCCTTTGCGCACCCCAATGAGCCCGCCGAGCATGGTGCCGATGTCGTCCCGCACGTAAACGCCAATATCCCCGCTGAATGTGGAGAGATCCAGAAACTGCGCATTGTAGGCTCTCAGGCCGGTGAGTAACTCTTCTTTTTCCTGCGCCGTAACCGCATGAGTAATGCTCAGGTGCATATTTTTTCTCCTTGTTATCTGTGCCGTTTCACTATCTCACACACGCAACGTAGAGAAAATTCATACTTTCGGCTGGCGTCGCTACACTGAATGTAACGATATATTTCATGGGAAGCCTGTGACGTCAAAAGGGGGTTGTTGATGAAAGCTGCACACCTTGTCTGCCTGCTGGTTTGTCTGCTGTTCGCCGCGTTTGTCCATGCTCAGGAAAAGGAGGATCCGGCGAAAGAGGCGCAGATTAAGCAGCAGGTCATGAAAGATATAAAGAAAACCTGTACGCCACAGAAAAAGCAGAGCGATAAGGCCTGGCAGGCGATGATTTTGTCGTCAGAGGCCAATCAGCTGCTGATCAAAAATGCCGTTACCGCCGTGAAGCGTGACAACCTGGACGCCTACTGGGCGGCGGTTGGCCAGGTGGATTGTATGGAAGATTATTGAATGCTTCTCGCCGGGTGGCGGCTGCGCCTTACCCGGCCTACACAACATGTTTAACGCTTACGCACGTCTGGAATGATCAAATCCCCGCGCAGCACATACGAGCCCAGAATCTGCGTTTTCTCCGTCAGCCAGCTCACAATACGCGCCGCCATCGCATCCATAGAATATTCAATCGCCGGGATCACCGGAATACCCGGCAGGTGCAGCGATCCGGCCAGACTGAAGACCATAATGTCGTCCGGCACGGATTTATTAAACGCCTGCAGCTGCGGGATCACCCGCTGGGCTTCCTGCTCGTCCGCCACCAGCAGCGCGTTGAAGTTCAGCGTGCTGGCGTTATTCAGCAGCTCCTGTAGCGCAACGGACGACGAGGTCGCGTCCATGAACACAAGGTTGCGATTAAAGGGCAGGAAATTTTTCTCCAGCGCGTGCTTGTAGCCGAGCAGCACCTGGTCAGCAAAACCGCTGCCGTGCGGATGGATCAGGGCAATCTGGCGTCGCCCCTGGCTGGTCAGGTAGTTACAGGCGGTTTCGGCGGCAAAGGCGTGATCGAACTGGATGCTGTTGGAATTATCAGACTCCATGCAGTCCACCAGAATGACGTTGTCCATGTCGACGTCCAGCGGGAAACGCGCGCCAATCACCAGGATGTCATCGCAAAGCCCGCAGGAGAGTTCCTCAAGAGCGTGCATCACTTCCGCTTTGCTGTGCGCGAAACGCAGCAGCAGGTGTTTTTGATGCTGGCTGAGCTGTTTTTCCAGCGCGTACAGGTAACCGGTGGTCTGGTTAATGTTTTCCTGGGCGCAAATCACCCCGATACAGCCCGTCGACTGGCTCAGCAGCGACTGGGCAATCACATTAGGCCGGTAGTTAAGCTCATCCACTGCCTTCAGAACGGCCTGACGGCTGGCTTCCTTTACGCCACGCGACCCACTCAACACTCGCGATACCGTGGCTTTAGACACCCCGGCAAGACGTGATACATCATTGATTGTCGACATCTCTTTCCCCTGGCAGGCTTACCTCGCACCTGCAAATTCCATGACCGCTTCGGCTCACATTATAGCCAGAGCGGAGTATATCCGTTTCCGTTTTCCATGGAAACCGATTTTCCGTTTCCACTCCAAATGATGTCAAAACAGCCAAATTATGTGACCTGCATCCGGTTAATTAGCCTCATAAGTATTGGATCTTGATGGTTGTCACAGTTCTGTCTTTTATGAATGGAAACCGGTTTCCGTATCATGTCCAACCATCCTCGCAATAACTTTTTACATTTAGAGGATGGTTGTCGATGTTCAAGATTATGCTGTGCTGCTCTGCCGGGATGTCCACCAGCCTGTTGGTCAGCAAAATGGTCGATGTCGCGAAAGAACGTGGTTTGTCGGTGAAGATTGATGCGTACGGTGTTTCCGAATTTGATACGCAGTTTCCGCAATACCAGGTGGTACTTCTCGGACCGCAAGTGAAATACATGTTACAGACACTCTCAGACAAGGCGGCGACGCATGGCATTCCGGTGCAGCCCATCGACATGATGGACTACGGCATGCAGCGTGGCGATAAAGTACTGGACTTTGCTCTGTCGCTCATCGAAGCGGCACACTAAAAGGTGTTCACATGAGTTCGTTATATCAATCCATGGTTGCGGTGATTGAGCAGTCAATTACCCCGCTGGCCGCGAAGCTCGGTCAGCAAAAGTACGTGATTGCCATCCGCGACGGCTTTACCGCCGCGCTGCCGTTTATGATCATCGGCTCGTTTATGCTGGTGTTCATCTTCCCGCCGTTCTCGGCGGATACCACTAACAGCTTCGCCCGCGGCTGGCTGGATTTTTCCCAGACCTACCGCGAACAGCTGATGCTGCCGTTTAACCTCAGCATGGGCGTGATGACTTTCTTCATCTCGGTAGGGATTGGGGCGAGCCTGGGGCGTCAGTTTAACCTCGACCCGGTGATGTCCGGCCTGCTGGCCTTTATGGCCTTCCTGCTGGTCGCCGCGCCGTATACCGACGGCAAAATCTCAACCCAGTACCTCTCCGGCCAGGGCATCTTCACCGCCCTGATCACCGCCATTTACTCAACCCGCGTGTACGCCTGGCTGAAGCAGAACAACGTCACCATCCGCCTGCCGAAGGAAGTGCCCACCGGCGTGGCGCGTTCGTTTGAGATCCTGATCCCGGTGATGGTGGTGATCGGCACGCTGCACCCGCTGAACCTGTTCATTGAAGCGCAGACCGGGATGATTATCCCGCAGGCGATCATGCACCTGCTGGAGCCGCTGGTGTCCGCGTCTGACTCCCTGCCCGCCATTCTGCTCTCCGTGCTGCTGTGCCAGATCTTCTGGTTCGCGGGTATCCACGGCTCGCTGATTGTTACCGGCATCATGAACCCGTTCTGGATGGCGAACCTCTCGGCAAACCAGGCGGCACTGGCCGCAGGCGCGGCGCTGCCGCACGTTTATCTGCAGGGCTTCTGGGATCACTACCTGCTGATTGGCGGCGTCGGTTCCACCCTGCCGCTGGCCTTCCTGCTGCTGCGCAGCCGCGTTACCCACCTGCGCACCATCGGCAAAATGGGCGTGGTGCCAAGCTTCTTTAACATCAACGAGCCGATTCTGTTCGGCGCGCCGATCATCATGAACCCGATGCTGTTTATCCCGTTTGTGTTTGTTCCGCTGGTCAACGCCTGCCTGGCGTACGGCGCCACGAAGCTCGGCTGGCTGGCACAGGTGGTCTCGTTAACCCCGTGGACTACGCCCGCGCCGATTGGCGCCTCGTGGGCGGCGAACTGGGCGCTGAGCCCGGTGGTGATGTGCCTCGTCTGCATGGTGATGTCGGCGCTGATGTACCTGCCTTTCCTGCGCGCCTATGAGCGTACGCTGATTAAAAACGAAGAGCAGAAAGCCCAGGCTGCAGCCGTGGGTGCCGCTGAAGCCACAAGCAATTAAGTCAAAGAGGAAGGGTCATGAAATACGCATTTCCCGATAACTTCTGGTGGGGCAGCGCAAGCTCCGCTCTCCAGACGGAAGGGACACGAGAGGGTGAAACCACGTGGGACTACTGGTTTGCCCGCGAGCCGAACCGTTTTCACAACGGCGTGGGGCCGCAGCACACCTCCACGTTTTATCAGCACTGGAAAACGGACATTCAGCTGTTAAAACAGCTGAACCACAACAGCTTTCGTACCTCGATTAGCTGGGCGCGCCTGATCCCCGACGGTATCGGTGAAGTGAACCCGGACGCGGTCGATTTTTATAATCAGGTCATTGATGAGCTGAATGAACAGGGCATCACGCCGTTTATCACCCTCTTCCATTTCGACATGCCGATGGCGATGCAGGAAATTGGCGGCTGGGAAAACCGTGACGTAGTGGACGCGTACGCCCGCTATGCGCAGATTTGCTTCGAGCTGTTCGGCGACCGCGTGCTGCACTGGTTTACCTTCAACGAGCCGATCGTGCCGGTGGAAGGCGGTTATCTGTACGACTTCCACTACCCCAACGTAGTGGATTTTCGCCGGGCGGCCACCGTGGCTTATCACACGGTGCTGGCCCATGCGAAGGCGGTTCAGGCCTACCGCGCCGGGCACTACGCGGGGGAGATCGGCATCGTGTTGAACCTGACGCCGTCGTATCCGCGTTCGCAGAACCCGGCAGACGTGAAGGCGGCGCACGTTGCGGATCTGATGTTTAACCGCAGCTTCCTTGACCCGGTCCTGCGCGGCGAATACCCGGCGGATCTGGTGGCGCTGCTGAAATCTTACGACCAGCTGCCCGCCTGCAAGCCGGAAGACGGTTTCCTGATTGCGGAAGGGAAAATCGACCTGCTCGGCATTAACTACTATCAGCCGCGTCGCGTGAAGTGTCGCGACAGCGCGGTGAACCCGCAGGCGCCGTTTATGCCGGAATGGTTCTTTGATAGCTACGAGATGCCGGGCCGCAAGATGAACCCCTACCGCGGCTGGGAAATCTACGCGCCGGGTATTTACGATATTCTGATTAACCTGCGCGACAATTACGGCAATCCCCGCTGCTTTATTTCTGAAAACGGCATGGGCGTCGAAAACGAGCAACGTTTTATTGAAAATGGCCAGATTAACGATCAATACCGCATTGATTTTATATCTGAGCATTTAACGTGGCTGCATAAAGGCATAAGCGAAGAGTGTAATTGTCTTGGCTACCATATGTGGACATTTATTGATAACTGGTCGTGGTGTAACGCGTATAAAAATCGCTACGGATTTATCCAGCTCGATTTAAAGACGCAGCAGCGCACCATTAAGAAAAGCGGGGAGTGGTTTGCCGCCACCGCCTTAAATAATAGTTTTGAAAAAGAGTAATGATAATGATTGCACTAGAAGAAGCCGTAATGGAAATTATCGTCAACGCCGGGCAGTCCCGCAGCCTGTGCTTTGAGGCGCTGCACGCGGCGCGTCAGGGCAACATTGACGAGGCCAAAAGCCTGCTGCGCGAAGCCGACGGCTACGCGCGCCAGGCGCACAAGATGCAGACCAAACTGATCGAGCAGGATGCGGGCGAAGGCCGCCAGCCGATGACGTTAATCATGGTGCACGCGCAGGATCATTTAATGAACTCCTTATTAGCGCGTGAATTATCCGAAGAAATTATTCATTTATATCAGAGATAGTCTATGGCGAAATAAATTACTGTAATACCTCTGTACCTAAAACTAGAAATCCACTTGTTCTGATGATAGCGACATATTCTGTCAGATCGGAGCGGGATGGTTATTGTCTGAATAAAATTAAACTATATTGAGATAACCATGAATACGATTAAAAAACTTCCATTAACCATGGCGGTTATCGCCGCGCTTTGCCCAATTTCCGTGCTCGCCCAGGAATTCACGCAGGAGCAAATCGACGCCATTGTGGCGAAAGCGGTGGATAAAGCCCTGGCCGAACGTCAGGCCAAAATGGATGCCGCCGTCGCGAAAAAAGCGGACGTGGTGACCGAGCCGCAGAGCGCGGCGCAATCCCCGGACATGGCGATTCCGTTCGGGATTAAATTTACCGGCTACGCCCGCTACGGCGCACACTTCCAGGCCGCCGATCAGAAATACGTGGCGGTGGATGGCTCCTACAACGGCGCGTCCGCGATCGGTCGTCTGGGTAACGAAGGCAACGGCGGCGAGTTCCAGCTCTCCAAGGCCTTCAAGGGCGAAAACGGCGCCATCTGGGACATCAACGTGATGATCGACCACTGGGGCGACGAAGTTAACCTGAAAAAGGCCTACGCGGGGGTGACCAACATTATGGCCTCCAACCCGAACGCCTATTTCTGGGCCGGTCGCGACTTCCACCAGCGTCCGCAGCAGGGCATCAACGATTACTTCTGGATGAACCACGACGGCCAGGGCGCCGGGGTGAAGAACTTCGATATCGGCGGCGTGCAGTTTGACGTCGCTGCCGTGGCGGCAGTGGAATCCTGTAGCCCGGAAGTGATGGAAGACGAAGCGAACCCGTCACGCATCACCTGTACCGGCGGGTCCGGCACGGGCGACAAAGGTAACTACGCGGCCACCTCTAAAATCCACGGCATGAAGCTCGGTCCGCTGGATCTGGAGCTGTACGCCAACTACGGCTTTGATTCAAAAGCGGTGGAGAGCGATGAGCGTCTGAACGCCTGGCAGGGCGGCGTGGTGCTGAGCCACACCAACGACAGCGGCGTGAACAAGTTGATTGCCCGCTACTCCGATAACTCGGACAACAGCGTGTTCAATAAAACCGAAGACCTGACCACGGTCTACGCCAGCTTCGAAGGGCTGTACAAATTCACCCAGGCCACGCAGGTGGAGTACATCCTCGCCTTCCACGACTACGACAACAGCCGTGATAAGACCGACAACCGTAAGAACTACAACGCCATCGTGCGTCCGATGCACTGGTGGAACGACGTTCACTCCACCTGGCTGGAAGCGGGCTGGCAGCACGTGGATTACGACAACGGCGGCGACAACAAAGGCTGGAAGCTGACCCTGTCGCAGAACATGTCTATCGCCATGGGGCCGGAGTTCCGTCCGATGCTGCGCTTCTACGTGACCGGCGGCAAGGTGGATAACGCACGCACCGCGCGCGTGAACAACACCAAAGACGAGACGCTCGACGACTTCAACGTCGGCGCGATGTGGGAGGCGTGGTTCTAGTAGAGCGTCGTTTGTTTCGCCCGGCGGCGCTGCGCTTGCACGGGCCTACAAGGTTTTGTAGGCCGGGTAAGCGTAGCGCCACCCGGCAAGATCCCATGTTATGCTACAAAAAAACCAACATAACAGGGGAGAAAATGGGTTCCACACGTAAAGGGATGCTGAACGTCCTGATCGCCGCCGTTTTATGGGGCAGTTCCGGCGTTTGCGCGCAGTACATCATGGAGAAAAGCCACATTTCTTCGCCTTACCTGACCATGGTTCGCCTGCTGTTTACCGGCGTGATCCTGCTGACGCTCTCCTTCGTTCACGGCGACAAGATTTTCTCGGTCATCAAACATCGCAAAGACGCCCTCAGCCTGCTGTTTTTCTCGCTGGTCGGCGCGCTCACCGTGCAGCTCACCTTCCTGCTGACGATTGAAAAATCCAACGCCGCGACGGCCACCGTGCTGCAGTTTCTGTCGCCAACGATTATCGTGGCGTGGTTCGCGCTGGCGCGGAAAAAGCGCCCCGGCGTGTTTGTTTTGTCCGCGATTGTGACCTCGCTTGTCGGGACGTTCCTGCTGGTCACCCACGGCGACCCAACCTCGCTCTCCATCTCGCCTGCCGCCCTGTTCTTCGGCATCGCCTCGGCGTTTGCCGCCGCGTTTTACACCACCTATCCGTCAACGCTGATTGCCCGCTACGGCACATTGCCGATTGTCGGCTGGAGTATGTTAATTGCCGGATTAATGCTGACGCCGTTCTACGCCGGACGCGGCACCACCTTCGTTATCGACGGCGGCCTGCTGCTGGCGTTTTTCTACCTGGTGGTGATTGGCACCGCGCTGACGTTCAGCCTGTATCTGAAAGGCGCACAGATGATCGGCGGGCCGAAGGCGAGCATCCTGAGCTGCGCCGAACCCTTGAGCAGCGCGCTGCTGTCGGTGATTTTGCTGGGCGTGGCGTTTACCCTGCCGGACTGGCTGGGGACGCTGCTGATCGTGTCGTCGGTGGTGCTGATTTCGATGGATTCGCGTAGAAGGGTTAAGGCATCGGCGTAGCCTGATGCCCTCACCCCAACCCTCTCCCACGGGAGAGGGAGAAAAACACTACTTCGCTTTAACCTTCCCTGCCACCAGCAGCGCCGTCAGCAGCATCAGCGTACCGGAAATCACCAGCGGTGACGTCAGCCCCAGATGGTCGAGCGCCACGCCGCCAATGGCCGCGCCGCAGGTGTTCGCCAGCTGGATCACCGCCACCTGAATCGACCCGGCTTTTTCCGCCTGATCGGCAAGCGAGCGGGTGATCCACGTCGACCAGCCCACCGGCACCAGCGCAAAGGCAAAGCCCCAGATAATCGCAATGGCAGACGCGACCCACTTATCGCTGCCCCACAGCACCAGCACCGTGGCGCTCGCCGCCAGCACCAGCGGCGCACCCGCCAGCGCCACCTTCAGGGAGCGTTTCAGGAACTGCGACGACAGCGAGGTACCGACAAAGCTGGCGATACCAAAGCTCAGCAGCACCAGCGTCAGGCCGTCCACGTCAAAGCCCGCCATGGTCATAAACACCGGGCGGATATAGGTAAAGAAGGCAAACTGCCCGGCAAAGGCCATAAAGATGGCGGTCATCCCCGCCAGCACGCCGGGGCGCTTGAGCAGCGCGAACATGTTCTGTTTATGGTGCGCCGCTTCGCCCGGCAGGGACGGCAGCGCTTTCCACACCCAAATGATGCAGAGCAGGCCCATCACCGCCGCGGCGTTGAAGACGTTACGCCAGCCAATAATCCCGCCGAGGAAGCTGCCTAACGGCGCGGCGATCACCAGCGCGATGGAGACCGCACCGAAGATAACGGACAGGGCCTTCGGCACCGTACGCGCCGGCACCAGGCGCATAGTGAGCGAGGCCGACATCGCCCAGAAGCCGCCGAGCCCCAGCCCCAGGCAGGCGCGACCGAGCAGCAGCAGGGTGAAGCTTTCCGCGAAGGAGACCAGCAGGCAGGAGAGCGTCAGCAGCACGCTGAACAGAATGACCACCTTGCGGCGGTCGATGGTGCCAATCACCTGGGTGATAAACAGGCTGGCGAACATCGCCACGAAGGCGGTGACGGTAACGGACTGCCCCGCCACGCCTTCGGAAATGCCCAGGTCCTGCGCCATCGGCGTCAGCAGGCTCACCGGCAGAAACTCAACGGTAATCAGGCAGGCGACGCAGAACGCCACGGAGAAAACCGCCGACCAGTTGGGGCGTGAAACCTCTTTGGTCTGCGGTCGGGTCGTGGGCTGGATATGTTCTGTCATGGCGTCACCTGAAGATAAAAACGTGCGGAAAAGCCGCGCAGTTTATCATCAAAAGTGTGACGAATTTAACGTTTCGACAACTTTTCTTGCATCGCCGCCTTCGCCAGCCCGACGATCCACTCCTGATGCCCGTTGATCATCGGGTTCGGTAGGGTACGTGCTAATTCCTGTGCCGGAACGCCTTTCTGCGACTCCTGAGTCAAAATACGGACGCGGTTACCCGGTAAGTCTTCAAACAGCCAGGCGTGGATCACATCCAGACGCGCGCTCTCCTCCCCTTCCACCCAGCCGTGCCAGGCGATACGCGCCGCCTCGCCATCGACCGGCGGAACGTACTCCGTCACCCGCGCCTCAACCGGAAAGCCAAAGGTCGTGAAGCGGAAGCGGGCGTTGGCGCTCAATTCCGGACCGCTGCCGTCGTGAAAACGAATATCTTCGGCGTTGCTGTAGTAGTTCGGCCACAGGGTAGTGTCGTTGAGCTGCGCCCAGATCGCTTTCGCGCTCAGTCCGGCGACAATGATTTCATTGGACGCAAAGTTATCGGTAGTGCCTGGCAGGTAATCGTCTGGCCAGATAATGGCGGATTGTTTCATGGTTCACCTCATCGTGAGTGGATGAGGTGATGGTGCGCCCGTGAGTGGTATAAATCTAATGATGATGCCTTATACTCATCATCACGGTTCGTGATATCAGTGCAGGTAAAACACACCCTCTTCTGGCAGAAAGAGCTGGTTGTAACGCAGCTGGAAAGCGTTCAACTCCTGCGGATCCGGCTCCATCTCGCGCATAAAGCCAAGGGCGAGGCGGATTTGCGCATCGGTGATCGGCGCGGCCAGGCGGGCTTTACGCAACATGCGGTGCCAGGTGTGGAGATTCTCTTCGCTACCGTCGACGATACAGACCTGCCAGATGAGCAGCACCTGGGCAGCGTTTTGCAGATGCGCCTCGTCCGGGCGTTCAAGATAGCGGATAAACTCATTGCCGGGCGTTTTACCGAACTGATCGATCATCGATTCTACCGGCATCGGGGTGATACCCAGCCGTTCGCTCAAGCGTTTGATGGCGCGGCGGGAATCCGAGGTCAGGACACGAAACCCAACCACAAACACCACGGCAAGTGTTGCCAGCATTATCCAGACCATGCGTTCTCCTTTGAATAGCCGCTCATCATAGCGGGAAACGCAGGGTATCGACAGCGGGCACGGCCATAATAGTGAACTGAAAAAAGGTAGAACATCGTCATGAAAACGGATCTGCGCATGCTGGATCTTAACCTGCTGAAAACGCTCGACGCCCTGCTGGATGAACGCAGCGTCACCCGCGCGGCGGCGCGTCTGGCCCTGACCCAGCCGGCGGTCAGCGGCATGCTGAACCGCCTGCGGGATTACTTCGACGACCCGCTGTTTATCCGAGCGCCCCACGGCATCGTACCCACGACGCGTGCGGAAGCGCTGGCCGCGCCGGTGAAGCGCATCCTGGCAGATATCGACCTCCTGCTGCAGCCGGTGGCGTTTGACCCACGACAGGCCACCCTCACCTTCACGCTTGCTGCCACCGATTACGCGCTCCGCGCGATCGCGGTGCCGTTTATCGCGGCACTGAAGGTGCGGGCACCGGCAATACGCGTGCGGGTTATACCTGTCGATTCCGAGCGCATGATGAACCAGCTTGAACGCGGGAACGTTGACGTGGCGCTGATCACGCCCCACACCACGCCAGACGACCTGCACAGCCGGGCGCTTTATGATGAACGGTACGTTTGCATGATGCGTGCCGACCACCCGGACGCGGGCAAACCGCTCTCTCTGGCGCGCTTTTGCGCCCTTGAACACGTGCTGGTCTCTTATGAGGGTGACAGTTTTCGCGGCGTGACGGATGGCGCGCTGGAAAAAATGGGCCGGACGCGGCACGTGGGGTTATCGGTGAGCAACTTCCTGGTACTGCCGGATGTACTGGCGATAAGCGATATGATCGCCGTGGTACCGTCACGGATAGCGGAAAACCAGACGGGAATGTTTGTCTGCGACACACCGGTTCCGGTGCCGGGTTTCACCAAGTGCATGGCCTGGCACGCAAGAACACACCGTAACCCCGCGCAGATGTGGCTGCGCGGGTTGTTGCTGGAAACCTGTCAGCGCGCCTGAAGCCCTTTCAGCAGTGCCTCGTGGAAGCGTGCAGGATCCTGCATCTGCGGCGCGTGCCCCATGTCGTTGAACTCGACCAGCGTCGCGTGCGGGATGCGTTTCGCCGTCTCCTTCCCCAGCACCGCATAGTTGCCGAGCGTTTTGCGGATCTCAGGCGGGGCGAGATCTTTCCCGATGGCGGTGTTGTCCTTCGTGCCGATCATCAATAATACCGGCATCTTTAGTTCACTAAATTCGTAGATCACCGGCTGGGTGTAAATCATGTCGTAGAGCAGCGCCGAGTTCCAGGCCACACGTTCTTTTCCCGGCCCGTTGTTCAGTCCGGCGAGCATGGTGACCCAACGCTCGTACTCCGGCTTCCACGCTCCGGCGTAGTAGGTATTTTTCTCGTACTGACGAATGCCCTCGGCGCTGACCTTCAGCTCGCGCTGGTACCACTGGTCGACCGTAATATGCGGCACGCCGCGCGCTTTCCAGTCTTCCAGACCAATTGGGTTGACCATCACCAGCTGCTCCACCTGCTGCGGCCACATCAGTGCGTAACGGGTCGCCAGCATGCCGCCAGTCGAGTGGCCGATAACCGTCACGCGATCGACGCCGAGCGTTTTCAGCAAGGCGTGGGTGTTATCAGCCAGCTGCTGAAAGGTGTACTGATAGTGCTCCGGTTTGGTGGATTTACAAAAGCCAATCTGGTCGGGAGCGATCACCCGATAACCGCTGGCTGAGAGCGCACGGATAGTGCCGTCCCAGGTACCGGCGCAGAAGTTTTTGCCGTGCATCAGCACCACGGTGCGGCCGTTGGGTTTTTCCGGCTTCACGTCCAGATAAGCCATATCCAGAGACTGTTCCTGGGAGGTAAACGTAAAGTGTTTTACCGGCCAGCCGTAGTCGAAACCTTCCAGCTTCTCGCTGTAGGTGGGCGCATCCGTAGCCATTGCGGGGGTTGCCAGCGCCATCAACAGCGCCAGGCAGGATAATCGTCGGGTCAACATGCAAGCTCTCCCATAGCAAAAGGAATAAGGCTGCGCGAAAGGCGGCAGCAAAAAAACTGTAGAGCAAGGAGAGGGGCGATTGTGTAAAGCGGGGTAAAAACTGGAATTTAAAACAAAAAAGCCCGGCATCACACACCGGGCAAAGAAGTCACCTGCACACTCAGGCTGCTTTTAATTTCTGCACACGATTTTCACGGCGAATTTTACGTTCTTCCAGCACCGCGACCATCGCCATCAGGACGATACAGCCGATCGCTGCCGCATCCAGCGCCGCGAAGGTTCCCGCCCAGCCGGTGAGGCCGAAAATTGGCGTGCCGTCGGCGATCATCCCCAGACCCAGCTTGGCAAAGCTGTCGCCGATCAGGTAGGCGAAGGTGCCCTTGATCCCGTCGGCGGCGCCGATCGCTTTTTTCGGGACGAAGCCCACTGCCGCCACGCCGATCAGCAGTTGCGGACCAAACACCAGGAAGCCGAGCGCAAACAGGGATGCGAGGTAAACGTACTGGTTGCTGGCGTGTTGGTAGACGCCGAGGGTAGCGATAATCAGCGCCAGCGCGATGCAGGCCACCAGCGCGCGACGGCCGTTGGCAAGGTCGGAGAGCCAGCCCCACAGCAGCGTGCCGACCAGCGCGCCCACTTCGAACAGGGTGAAGCCCTGAATCGCCACCTCTTTAGAGAGCTTAAGCTCCTGGAAGGCGTACACGGTAGACCACTGGTCGATGCCGATGCGCACCACGTAGAGGAAGATGTTTGAGAAGCAGAGCAGCCAGATCACTTTGTTTTTCAGCACGTACTCAACAAAGATCTGCCATTTGGTCATCTCGTTCTCTTCGGTCTCTTTGTCCTCTTCGCTGATCTCCTCGCCGAACAGCTCTTCGGCTTTGCCGAGGCCGTAGGATTCGGGGGAGTCGCTGCCGAAGCGCAGGCCGATAAAGCCGACAATCAGGGCGATAATCGACGGGAAGATAAACATACCGATGACGTGGCCGTCGAACAGGTAGTTTGCGCCAAACAGCGCCACGCCTGCCGCACCCGCCCCGCCGAGGTTATGGGAGATGTTCCACATGCCGAGGTACGACCCTCGCTTGCGGCGCGGCGTCCATTTGGTGATGGTGGAGTAGCTGCACGATCCGCCGGTACTCTGGAAGAAACCGCTCAGGGCGTAGAAGGCGATCATCAGGAACAGGCTAACGGACCCTGCGCCCATGCTGGCGCTGAAGCCGAGCATACAGATGGCGGAGAGGATCAGCATAAACGGCAGGAACTGCTTGGTATTTTTGCCGTCCGCGTAGTAGGAAACGACCGTTTTCCCCACGCCGTAGGTGATGGAGAAGCCCAGGCCAATCATCCCCAGCTGCGTCATGCTCAGCCCGTAGGTGGAGATCATGTCGTTCTGCGCGATATTAAAGTTTTTGCGGATCAGGTACATGGTCAGGTAGCCGATGAAGACCACCAGATAGGACTGCATGAACGGTTTGAACCACATCTTGCGCCGCACGTCGAGCGGCAGATCCAGGGTCGGCTTGCGCACCTGATTTAAGAAGGCCAGCATGGTTGGTTTACTCCTGAGCTGATTTTTGCAGCATTGTAAAAATCAGCCGGGAGAGATGCCTGAGACAGCGTCCAGGTAAAACCGGGAAAATTTCTTAGTTTTGCGCCACTCGGGGCGAAAAGGTGAGGCGCATCACATCACACTGGCTTCACGCGGGGCCTGCGCATGTAAAAACGGCAGCAGCAGGAGGGCGGAAATTCCCGCCGCGATGGCGATCACCGCGAAGAAGCCGCTCCAGTGCCAGATGTCGATCACCCGCGCTAGCGGCCAGCCGGAGAGCGATGCGCCGAGGTAGGCAAACAGCCCGACAAAGCCCGTCGCCGCGCCTGCCGCCTCTTTATGGGAGCACTCTGCCGCCGCCATGCCGATGAGCATCTGCGGGCCAAAGACGAAGAAGCCGGTGGTGAAGAAGCACGCCGCCTGCATGACGTAGCTGGCGAACGGCATCAGCCACAGCGAGCCAACAGAGAGCAAAATCCCGGCGGCAAAAATCAGGTTCATCGGGCCGCGGTTGCCGTTGAACAGCTTATCCGAGCCCCAGCCCGCCACCAGCGCGCCGATAAACCCGCCCAGTTCGAACATCGTGACCGCCGAGTTAGCAGTGACCAGGTCCACGCCGAGCGTCTCGGACATGTACAGATTGCCCCAGTCGTTGATGGCCGCGCGCACCACGTAGACCAGCACGTAGCAGAGCGAGAGGAGCCAGATGTAGGGGTTTTTCAGCACGTATTTGGTGAGGATCTCCTTGCGGGTCAATCCCGCGCCCTCCTGCTGCTGGGCAATCTCCATCTCGTCGTGCCGCCAGTCGCCCACCGCAGGCAGGCCCACGGTCTGCGGCCTGTCACGCAGGCGCCAGCAGAGGAACAGCCCGGCGACAATCGCCAGGCCACCCGCAATCATCATCCCCGCGCGCCAGCCGTAGTGCAGCGCCGCGGCACCCACCACCATCGGGATCAGCGCCCCGCCGACGTTGTGCGCGGTGTTCCAGACGGCCCACCAGCCGCCGCGCTCGTTGCGCGAGTACCACGCCGTGAGCAGGCGGGCGCAGACCGGCGCACCCCAGCCCTGGAAGAAGGCGTTCAGCGCCCACAGCAGGGCAAAGGCCCAAAGCGAGGTAGAGAAACCAAACAGGATGTTCACCACGCCGGTGGCGATCAGCCCTACGCCCATGAAATAGCGCGCGTTGGAGCGATCGCTGACGATGCCGGAGAAGAACTTCGACAGGCCGTAGGTGATGTAAAACAGCGTCGCCAGCAGGCCGATGTCGGTGCGCGTCATCACGCCGCTGGCGAGAATTTCCGGCGCGGCGGCGTTGAAGCTTTTGCGGGTGAAGTAGAACAGCGCGTAGCCGAGCCAGATGGCGATCAGAATATGGCGACGCCAGTAGCGGTAGCGGGCGTCGATTTCCGCTTTGTCGCCAATCGGCGCGGCGCTGGCAGGGGTTTTAAACATGATAACTCCGTAGCGGCAGGCTGACGCTGACGCGCGTCCCGTGGGTGCAGGAGAGGTTCAGCGTGCCGCCCAGCGCCTTGACGCGCTCGCGCATGCCCGCCAGGCCAAAGCCCTGGTGGCCGGAGCCCGGCGGCAGGCCGCAGCCGTCGTCTTCAATTATCAGCATCAGGCGTTCGTCCTGCTGCCAGCCCTGTATCGTGACCGCGCTGGCATTGGCGTGTTTAACAATATTGTTCAGCCCTTCCTGACAGACGCGGAAAAGGGTTACGCGCTGGCCTTCGCTCAGCACAGATTCGTTAATTCGCCAGTCGAGATGGCTGACAATGCCGCGGCTTTCAAGCTCCATCTCGCGCATCAGGGAACGCACCGCCTGCTCCAGCGACAGGTCGTCGAGCTGGCGCGGACGCAGCCTGCCGAGCAGGCGTCGCACCGAGTCATACACGCCCAGTGAAAGCTGCTCGATATGCGCTCCGCCCTGCTTCACGCCCGCGTTTTCCGCCGCCAGACGCTGGACAATGCCCGCCTGGGTGCGGATGGCGGTGATCGTCTGGCCGATATCATCGTGCAGCTCGCGGGCGACCTCCTGCCGCACGCTCTCTTCCGTCTCCAGCAGGCGTTCAGCCAGACGCCGGTTGCGCGCCAGCTCGGTTTGCAGGGACTGGTTCAGCTCGCGCAGACGCTGAATACCCGCCCCGAGCAGCAGCCCGGTCAGGCTCTGGGCCAGCAGCGAGAGCAGCAGATCCACCGGATGGTCGTGCCAGGTCTGGCTGGCAATCAGCGCAATGGCGTTCATCAGGGTCGCGATCAGCGCCCCCTGCCAGCCGTAGTGCCAGGCCAGGGCAATAATCGGCAGCGCCAGGCAAAACGGCGTAAAGCGTGAAAGCTCGGCAGGTAGACCCAGCTGAAGCCAGAGGCTCACCACGAACAGCAGCAGATACCAGATGAGATGCCTGGCGCGCCAGTTCACCGGTTGGGACACCAGCCCCGGACCAAGCGGCTGCCAGACGGTGCTGGAGAGATAGTGCCAGATAACGAGGCAGGTCGGCGCAAGCGTCAAGCCGCCGGTGAGGGTGAGCAGCAGCGCGTTGAGCATCTCCTTATCGCCAACCCACGGCAGGGACTGCAGCAGCGCGGCGGCAATCAGCGCCGCCCCCTGGCGCAGCAGCGTGCGCCAGTCGCGCTGGTGACGATAGCGGGAAATGAGCGCAACCGGGAGAAGCGTAAGCAGGCTTCCGGTCATCAATAATGGCAGATGCGCCAGAGCGACCTCCTGCGCCAGCCAGACCAGCAGCAGCCACTCTGCGCCCAGCAAAACGGGCCAGTAGCCGCGCGGGCACTGGAGCATTAACCCCAGTCGCAGGCCGAAGGGAAAGAGCAGCACCGCCAGTTCAGGACGTTCCACCAGATGCAGGCTGATGCTCCACAGGCAGAACCACGCGGCAGAGAAGATAAAAAAGCTCGCAACGACGGCGATCAGCCGCGAAAACACGGGACTCATTGCCAGCTGTCGAACATGCGGCGCGCCAGCTCGACGTCGTTGCTGACGTTGAGTTTTTCCATCAGGTTGGCGCGATGGACGTGCACGGTCTTCGGCGACAGATCCAGCTCGGCGGCAATCTCTTTTACCGACATCCCCTGCGCGAGCTTCTCAGCCACCTGACGCTCGCGCCGGGTGAGCGGATCCTGTCGTCCGGCCGCCAGCTTGATGGCGATTTCCGGCGTCAGGTAGCAGCCGCCGGTGGAGACGGTGCGCACGGCGGCAATCAGCTCGTCCGGGCTGCAGCGTTTAGAGAGGAAGCCGCGTGCGCCCGCGTTGAGTGCCTGCTCGACCAGCGCCGGGCTGTCGTGGACCGAGAGCATAATGGTCGCCATTCCTTTCGGCAGCTGGCTTAACAGCTCCAGCCCGGAGAGATCCGGCATCGAAATGTCGCAGATACAGACCTGCACCCCGCGCCCCGGCAGGCCCGCCAGCGCCTCGCGGCCGGAGCCAAACTCGGCCACGACCTGGAAATCCGGTTCGAGGTTGAGAAGCTGGGCAAAGCCAGAGCGGACGATAAGGTGGTCGTCGATAAGGGCGATGGTGGTCATGTGTGTTCCTGCGGTCTGAAAAAGCCGGATGGCGCTGCGCTTATCCGGCCTACAAGAGCGAAAGACGCTTACCTTAAGCGATCTATTCGAAGAACACCGCAATTTTGTTAAACATGGTGGGATCGGACTGGTTGCGCGCCACGTTGGTGACATCTTCCAGCTTGTCGATCTGCGCCATCATCTGCTCCAGACGCTGGTCATCGTTGACCAGTAGCCAGATGCGGCTGTGCTCGCTGCCCTGAATCGGCAGACAGAGAATGCCTTCCACGTTAAACGCCCGGCGGGCAAAGAGCCCGCAGACGTGGGTCATGACGCCAGGGTGGTTGCGGACGGTGAGTTCCAGAATGACGTTATCATGTTGTTTCTGCATGGCTTATTCTCCCACCATCTCAGTATTTGCCGCACCCGGCGGCACCATCGGATACACTTTTTGTTCAGGGTCGATACGCACGTGGATCAGCGCCGGGCCCGGACGCGAGATCGCCGCCTGCAGCGCCGCGTGGGCATCCTCTTCCGCGTTCAGATCGCAGGTGTGCAGGCCAAAGCCGGCGGCAATCTGCATAAAGTTAATCATCCCCGGATAGGTCGCCGCAAACACGCCCTGCTTGTAGAACAGGCTCTGCTGCTGGTGCACCAGCCCCAGCGCCTCGTTGTTCATCAGGATGATTTTCACGTCTAACTGGTTTTCGGCTGAGGTCGCCATCTCCTGAATGTTCATCATCAGGCTGCCGTCACCGGAGAAGCAGATGACTTTGCGGTCCGGATTCGCCAGCGCCGCACCCACGGCGGCGGGCAGGCCAAAGCCCATGGTGCCGAGGCCGCCGGAGGTCAGCCACTGGCGCGGACGGTTCAGCGGGTAGGCCTGGGCGGTCCACATCTGGTGCTGGCCCACGTCGGTGGTGATAATCGCGCTGTCGTCCACGCAGGCGGCAACGGCGTTGATAAGACCATAGTGGCTCAACGGGTCGCCTTCAGTTGGGATCGCACCCGGGAACTCGCGCTGCAGATCGGCCACCAGCTGGCGCCAGTCGGCGCGATCGGTCGCGTCGGTTTGCGGGATCAGCTGCGCCAGCACTTCGGCCACGTCGCCCTGAATCGCCACGTGCGGCTGCTTGATTTTACCCAGCTCGGCGCGATCGATATCCACGTGAATGATTTTCGCGTTCGGGCAGAACTCCTCGGTTTTGCCAATCGCCCGGTCATCAAAACGCGCGCCCATCACAATCAGCAAATCCGCCTCTTGCAGGATGTAGTTGGTGCTGCGCGCGCCGTGCATGCCCAGCATCCCCAGGGACAGCGGGTGCGCTTTTGGCAGCATGCCGAGCGCCATCAGGGTCATGGTGGTCGGCAGGTTGGCTTTTTCCGCAAACTGGCGGATTTCATCCGCAGCGTTAATCGCCCCGCCGCCCAGATAGAGCACCGGGCGTTTGGCGGCGTTAATCATGGCGGCGGCGTCGCGTACGCTCTCAGCGCTGAACTCCGGCGCGGGGGCACGCTCGCCCGGCTCCGGCAACACGTCGATCTCGATCTCTGCGGTCTGGACATCCTTAGGAATGTCTATCCACACCGGGCCCGGGCGGCCGGACTGCGCAATGCGGAACGCATCGCTGATAACCTGAGGAAGCTCTGCGATGTCGCGAACTAAATAGTTATGTTTGGTGATGGGGATAGAGATGCCGTAGGTATCCACTTCCTGGAACGCATCGGTACCGATCATCGAGGACGGCACCTGGCCGGTAATGCAGATCAGCGGAATGGAGTCGAGGCGCGCGTCGGCGATGGCGGTGACCAGGTTGGTTGCGCCCGGCCCGCTGCAGGCCATACAGACCGCCGGTTTACCCTGCGTGCGCGCCATGCCCTGAGCGATGAACCCCGCCCCCTGCTCGTGGCGCGCCAGCACGTGGCGGATCTGCGTGCTTTGGCTTAACGCATCGTACAGCGGCAGCACCGTGCCGCCAGGGATGCCCGCAACCGTGGTGATGCCCTGTCGCTCCAGCAGATGAACGATCAGCTGCGCGCCGGTAAAACGCGTCTTGGTGGATGTTGTGCCCGAACTTGCCATGCTCCAGTCCTTTTCTTCTGGGCCGACTTTCCGGGGAGGGTCCTAAACGAAAAACCCCGCCCGGTTTGCGCCGGCGGGGTTTTGGATTCGTGTGTTGATCCAGTCCCTACGGCGCATTGCCGACGACCACCACCACACGCACGACGACCACTGCGGCTGGTTGCGCAGTTTTTAGTAGGGTCGAAGTGAAGAGGGATGAAGTCATTGGGGACCTGTGTTTGGAATCATTGATGGAATTTATACAAACACAGGTTTTCGGGCGTGACAATGGAAATATTTTCATCTGCGCAAAAATGCGTCAGGGATCACGTTTCAGTACGTTGCCCGCTCATTCCAGGCGTCACTATAGATGACATTGCCGTCGCAATGCTTCCAGGTGATTTTCTCATAGCGTATGAGAACCGTTTCAAGGTGTGTTCCCGTGTTTGCGCCGGGATACAGGTCTGGTGTGATTGAGGTTATTTTCACATTCTCCAGGAGGATATTAAAATATTCCTGTTCTAAACCCGCCTCATTAATCTGATACATCTTAATGATGGCTGACTGGAGTGTTCTTCCCGTACTCAGCGCACGAAAGAGAAGCGGGGTTACACGATCAAATTCTTTCTGGAACATGATGGGCATGTGTATGCGCGTGCCCGTCAATTTCCCGGTATTCCCGTCGACTGGGATGTTGACATTATGAGTGAACGATTTGAGTTCAATTGAACCTTCACGCCCTGTCACAAGGCAGGGGCCAATCATGGGGGAACCATTTTCATCTGTAAGAAATAAATAAGCCGGATTTGACATAAAGAATCCCTTTTTTAAAACTCAATCGTACTTATCAAAGCGACCGAAAATTATTGGATGAACAATGATAAATACACCGATAGCAATAAATGTGAGTAATACCCAGTAGTCAGGCACCAACCACAGAAACAAAGAGGCGCATACAAAAACATAAACGGGAAATAAAATATCAGTAAAGAGAATTGATAGCAGACTCTTAAACATGCTACTTGTCCCTTAAGTCGTCATAAATCGCTTCAAAATCCCTGTAGAATCCCATTTGAACTTTCTTAATCAGTTCAGACAGGAATGGTTCAATAAAGTAATAGAGCATCTCCAGTTGTGCGGCATAGAGGGTGGCGTAATACTTTGGGTCCAACGTTTTCAGGCGACGAGCAGCAAGCGCGCACTTCTGGTCCGTGCCAATGAGTTGAAATGCCATGACAACGTTCGGTACACGACGTGCAAGCCGTTCGACGACGATTTCTGAGAGCAGGCCAGATTTGGAGAGATATATTGCCAACCCCCATGCTATTGCTAAACGCGCTGCTTTGCTTGTCGGGATATTTTTAACAAGTCCGGTTACCTGTGAACCCGTCTTGCGGGCGCGATTTTGTTCATTTCCATTTTCAGAGTCATTTAGAACACTTTTAAAATAAAGATAGAGCATCTGTGCTATTACATCGCGATAACGGTAAAGAGACACAATTGAGAGGTACATCCTCTTTTCTTCTGAGAGAAGTTCATCACATACATCGTGATAGCTGGGGATTAAACATGATGAGTACCAGCTTACACGCTCCATTCCTGAATAGATATCAGAGCCGACTCCCTTTAATGCTTTCCATGTCCCGGCAACGCCTTGCTGTCCATAAAGAGCCAACTGCCTGTCGCTCTGGAACTTCATCTTCAAATAATCCGATGCTTGCATAACATTTCCATATCATGCCTGTGGTTATAAGAATATACATTGAAAAGCAGTGTAATTCAAACCAGTGAAATTCCCTCACAAATACATTCACGAGAAAAATAATTTGATTATATATTATTTTTTAAGGCTATATGCGATGCGGTTTTAATAGCCTGGTGCGTCTGTTGTTTATATTAAATGGCTTATTTGGTGCTGCATCTCGTAAAATTATCCTGGTACCCCTGCATAAAATTGATTTCTTAAGAAGCCTGACCAGGCCACTGCTTATCCCGGTATTTTTTGTGGGCAGACCAGAAAACAAAAAACCCCGCCGAAGCGAGGTTTTTATCAGGGTTTTGCGGTTGGTCGCCGCAGAACACACTGTGTTACGTCAACGCAAAAAGTATACGCGATCGAAGACGAACGCGCAATTCCGGCACGGATTTTGACGTTTTTGAGTATGGATCTCCTTCCAGATTTTGTCTACAAAATACTGTTCATACGTACAGTATTTATCTATACTGAGGGTGTTCGCAGTGAGCGAGGGGGCCGCAGTTCTACCGGCGCAACGAAGTCCTGGCTGAAACGGGTGGTGCCGTCAGTGCCTTAACCCCTGAAGTGAGCACACTGTGTTACGTCAATCCAGGTGCTGGCAACAGGCGGCGGAAAGGTACGCCAGCATCGTGCTCCTTTTAACCAAAAGGAGACGCGTATGAGCGTAGTGGATATGGTGATACTTATCCTCAAACTCATTGTTGCTGTACTGCAACTGCTTGATGCTGTCCTGAAATTCGTTCGGTAATTCAGGTTCAAGTCGCACCTGAGAGGGGCGGGCAACCGCCCCTCTTTAATAACGAGGGAATGCTATGTCGCGTCTGTTAATTGAGCCTGTCACGCCAGAAGAGCCGGGGTACATCGCCCTGAAGGCTGAAAGTATCGCATCGAATTTCAACATGCTGCGCAGGCTGGAAGAGAGCTGGCAGCGGGGTGAGAACCGCTTTAACGCGCCGGGTGAAAAGCTGCTGGGGGCGTTTCTCAACGGCAAGCTGGTTGGCGTGTGCGGTCTGAATCGCGATCCGTTCAGCCAGCAGCCGCGCGCCGGGCGTATTCGCCATCTCTACGTCAGCGAGAAGTGCCGCGGGCTGGGGATTGGCAAGCAGCTTTTGACCGTGGTGATGGCCGATGCCAGCATCTGGTTCGATTTCCTCAATACCCATGCGCCGGACGCTGCCTACGGATTTTATCGCCAGGCAGGGTTTACGCTGGTCTCGGACGAACCGCGGGTGACGCACCGCCTTTTTTGTGCGGTGTAACCGGCTGGCAGCTTCAGGACGTGAATGTTACAGTTGAGTGACAATTCATCACCCGATACGCCATGACCCTCACCGTATTCTGCATTTTGCTGTTCGCCGCCCTGCTGCATGCCAGCTGGAATGCCATTGTCAAAGCCGGAACGGACAAGCTCTATTCCGCGATTAGCGTCAGCGGCTCCGCCACGCTGATTGCCCTGGTGCTGCTCCCCTTCTCTCCACAGCCCTCTGCCGCAAGCTGGCCGTTTTTGATCGTCTCCTGTGCCTTACAGGTGGTCTACACCGTGCTGGTCGCGAAGACCTATCAGGTTTCCGATATGAGCCAGACCTACCCGCTGATGCGCGGCACCGCCCCGCTGCTGGTGGCGCTGATCAGCGTGCTGGTGCTCGGCGATCGTCTCTCCTGGCTCGCCTGGTCCGGCATCGGGGTAATTTGCCTGTCGATTCTGGCGATGGCAATGAACGGGCGCATGCAGTCACGCAAGGGGATCTGGCTGGCGCTGCTGAACGCCTGCTTTATTGCGGGATATACGCTGGTGGACGGCACCGGCGTGCGGCTGTCGGAGACCGCGCTGGGCTATACGCTGTGGACCTTCTTTATGAACGGCTTCTGCCTGCTCGGCTGGGCGATGGTCGCGCGTCGGCGCGAGGCGTCCGGCTACCTGCGTCTGCACTGGAAAAAGGGGCTGCTTGGCGGGGTGGGGACCATGGGCTCTTACGGTCTGGCGCTGTGGGCGATGACGCAGGCGCCGCTGGCGGTGGTCGCGGCGCTGCGTGAAACCTCCATACTCTTTGGCGCGCTGATCGCTTTTTTGCTTTTAAAAGAGAAGGTTGCGGGCCTGCGCATTGCAGCAGCGCTGGGTATCGCCGGCGGCGCCATTCTGCTGCGCCTGGCGTAAAGCACTGGCAACATTAGTTGCCGTTCTTGTTTACAAATCCTGCCTTTACCGGTTTTTTCATTCACCGCGACAATGCTTAAATTGTCATCTCTCTGTGGTAGATTCCTCGCGCATTTATGGGAATGCGCAGTCACTTATTCTTCATTTTTCTCTTTTGGCAAAAGTATTCAGCGACATGAAAAAGCAACGGAACGTTAACTTATTGTTGATGCTGGTGTTACTGGTGGCCGTCGGTCAGATGGCGCAAACCATCTACATTCCGGCGATTGCCGACATGGCAAAGGAATTGAACGTCCGCGAGGGCGCGGTACAGAGCGTAATGGCGGCCTACCTGCTGACCTATGGCGTTTCGCAGCTCTTCTACGGCCCGCTCTCCGACCGCGTCGGGCGTCGCCCGGTGATCCTGGTGGGCATGAGTATTTTCATGGTGGCGACGGTAATTGCCATTACCACCCATAGCCTGACCGTACTGATTGCCGCCAGCGCCCTGCAGGGCGTGGGGACCGGCGTTGGCGGGGTGATGGCGCGAACCTTACCGCGCGATATGTATCAGGGCACCCAGCTCCGTCATGCCAACAGTCTGTTGAATATGGGGATTCTGGTCAGCCCGCTGCTGGCCCCGCTGATCGGCGGCCTGCTGGACACGATGTGGTCCTGGCGCGCCTGCTACGCCTTCCTGCTGGTGCTGTGCATCATTGTCACCTTCAGCATGGCGCGCTGGATGCCGGAAACGCGTCCGCAGGACGCGCCGCGCACGAAGCTGATCGCCAGCTATAAAACGCTGTTCGGCAACGGCGCGTTCACCTGCTACCTGCTGATGCTGATTGGCGGCCTGGCGGGTATCGCGGTGTTCGAAGCCTGCTCCGGCGTGCTGCTGGGCGCGGGGCTGGGCCTGAGCAGCATGGTGGTGAGCATTCTGTTTATTCTGCCGATCCCGGCGGCGTTCTTCGGTGCGTGGTTTGCCGGTCGACCAAACAAGCGCTTCTCCACCCTGATGTGGCAGTCGGTGATCAGCTGTCTGCTGGCGGGTCTGATGATGTGGATCCCGGGGCTGTTTGGCGTGATGACCGTCTGGACGCTGCTCATCCCGGCGGCGCTGTTCTTCTTCGGCGCGGGGATGCTGTTCCCGCTCGCCACCAGCGGCGCGATGGAGCCGTTCCCGTTCCTTGCAGGTACGGCGGGCGCGCTGGTGGGCGGTTTGCAGAACATCGGTTCTGGTGCGCTGGCCTGGCTCTCGGCGATGATGCCGCAGACCGGGCAGGCTAGTTTGGGCCTGCTGATGACGCTGATGGGGCTGCTGATTTTACTGTGCTGGCTGCCGCTGGCGTCGCGTGTCCCGCATCACGAGCAGCCGGTTTAACCGCATGATGGCCCGGCTTCTCGCCGGGCTTTTCACAGACGGGCGCAATCATCGCCTGCAGTAACGGCTCTGGCGCTGGCCGCCAGGCCCCCTCTTCCCCGTCGTAAAACTGGAAGTCCGCGTTAAGCGCATACGGAATTTTCGCCTTTTGCAGCTCGCAGGCCATATAGGTGGCAAAGGCCATTTGCGAGGCGGTTGGCGTTAAGCGACTTGACTCCCCCACGCCCCAACCCCCGACCCAGCTAACGTGCCCGGTTTTTTGCTGCCAGTGCAGCGCGGCATTGATGCGGTTACGGATAGCCGCTTTCTCCGCCGCCGTGCCGGATGTCCACGGGTATTTACCGCCATTTTTCAGCGGCCCCCACGGGAAAATATGCCACTCCGCC
Source organism: Enterobacter sp. EC_64 (assembly GCF_019584165.1). Lineage (NCBI taxonomy): Bacteria > Pseudomonadati > Pseudomonadota > Gammaproteobacteria > Enterobacterales > Enterobacteriaceae > Enterobacter > Enterobacter sp. EC_64. The sequence goes on along the minus strand of NZ_VDAS01000015.1, from coordinate 69,650 downwards.
AGCAGATAGGTTTGGCTGTGCGCGGGCAGCTTCAGGCTGGATAACTCCTCCGGCGCGGCACGCAGGCGTGGCGCAATGAAGATCATGCGCTGCGGGTCGATGTCGTGGATCGCTTTAATGGTTTTTTCATACACGCGGTTTAGCGACGCCAGATTGTGGTTAAGCTTGTCGGCAGGCTCATAAATGAGATCAAAACCCAGCAGCGGGTAGCTTTGACCGAAATAGTGCGCCACGGCAATCCACCAGTTGACCGTCTCTTTCTCGTTATCGGCTTTCGGGTCGTTTTTATATTCATCAGCCTGATAAGCGACTATCGGGATCACGCCATACTGCTCACAGGCTTCTACCAGCTTGCGCAGGTGGATCAGCCGAGCTTCCGTCGGCTCGTCGGCCACGCGGATGCGCACGTGGGTAATGCCTTTAGCCCGAAAATCGCGGACCACCAGCGGGTCGAATTCGCGTATGCCGCGCTCGGTGCGCGCCCAGTCCACATCCATACCGACGCCAAGCTGCTGCGCATAACGGGCAGCCGTCAGCGGCGGCTCAGCGGCAATGGCCCAGCCGGAAGAGATCAGTAACGCGGTCGCTATAAGAGGCTTTAACACGGTTTACCCTGGATAAATCGAAAGCATTACCTGTATTTAGCACGCTTTTTCACATTTGGTGTAGCGCGAAAGCGTAATAATTCTTCAACCTGCCAGTTCTCTCAGCCAGCCGATAAAGGCGTCTATTTTCGGCCACTGTCGGCCCGAAAGCGTCGATACATAGTAGTGCTGATGGCATTTCAGGGTCTTGTCACCAAACGGGGCGATCAGTTCGCCCCGTTCAAGCCGTTTTTGCACCAGCCGCTTTCTGCCCATCGCGACGCCGACGTGGTTGATGGCCGCAATAATCGCTAAGTCGGAACGATCGAAACCAATACCCGACGATGGCGGCATATTCACCGCAAAGTGCTGCGCCCAGGTCAGCCACTCATCCGTACCGGAATCATTGCTCCAGGCCTGACGGTCGTGCAGCAGCGTGCAGTGGCTAAGGTTATCGGGGTTTTTCAGCAGCTCATGCTCGCGGGCATACTGCGGCGAGCAGACGGGCAAAATCTCTTCGTCCATCAGGAAGTGATGAGACAGATGGTTTGGCGGCGTATCGTCGAAATAGAGCGCCAGATCGACGCCCGTTCGCTGCATATTGACGTAATCATTGCCGGTCAGGACGGTGAGCGATATTGACGGATAGCGGCGGGTAAAGTCACCCAGCATGGGTACCAGCCAGCACTGAGCGATCGACGGCCGGGAGTAGACCGTCAGCGTGCCGGACAGCGCCTGGTTTTTGATGTCCAGGATCTCCTGATTCAGGGTGTCGAGGGACGATTTTAGCGTCCAGTAAACGCGCTTTCCCTCCTGCGTCAGCTCGACTTTACGGTGCGAACGGACAAACAGCTGAATACCCAGCTCTTCTTCGAGCAGGTTGATGCGGTGGCTCACCGCGCTGGGGCTGAGCGACAGCTCCTCCGCCGCCAGCGCGAAGGATTCATGCCGGGCCGCCACTTCAAAGGTGTACATTTTCGACAGCTGCCAGCCGTTGAGCAGCCGGTTTCTGGCTTCATTTGCATCGGTCATCACAATTCTCACGCGTGGTTTCTGCGCTCAGCATACTGTTTAAGGGTGAATTTATGTGAACCTAATGCGGATTAAGTGCGTTTTTTAGAGCGCAGTCACTCAGTTGATTCAATCTGGCTCACCTGAACGCCAATTTATATCGTTTGTCAGCCCACGCCGCTTTTTCGTCCAATACCCCCAGATGACATAAGGGTGAGGTGAGATATGGGATCTCAGGTCTGGGTTGTGGCAACGCTGCTGGTCAGCATTGTGTTGATTGTTTTAACCATCGTAAAACTGAAGTTTCACCCGTTCCTCGCGCTGCTGCTGGCGAGCTTTTTCGTCGGCGCAATGATGGGAATGAGCCCGCTGGATATGGTAAACGCCATTGAGAGCGGGATTGGCGGCACGCTGGGCTTCCTGGCGGCCGTGATTGGTCTGGGCACCATTCTCGGCAAGATGATGGAGGTTTCCGGCGCGGCAGAGCGCATCGGGATCGCCCTGCAGCGCTGCCGCTGGCTGTCAGCAGACGTGATTATGGTGCTGGTGGGCCTGATCTGCGGCATTACGCTGTTCGTGGAAGTGGGCGTGGTCCTGCTGATCCCGCTGGCGTTTTCCATCGCCAAAAAGACCCACACGTCGCTGCTCAAGCTGGCCATTCCGCTCTGTACCGCGCTGATGGCGGTGCACTGCGTGGTGCCGCCGCATCCGGCCGCGCTGTTTGTGACCAATAAATTAGGGGCGGACGTTGGGACGGTAATCGTCTACGGCCTGCTGGTGGGCCTGATGGCCTCTCTGGTCGGCGGCCCGCTGTTCCTGAAGCTGCTCGACAATCGTCTGCCGTTTAAACCGGTTCCGGCGGAATTTTCAGACCTGAAGGTGCGGAAGGAGCATACCCTGCCGTCGCTGGGCGCCACGCTGTTTACGGTGCTGCTGCCGATTGCCCTGATGCTGGTGAAGACCATCGCTGAACTGAATATGGCAAAAGACGGCACGCTGTATACGCTGCTGGAGTTTATCGGCAACCCCATCACCGCCATGTTTATCGCCGTGTTTGTCGCCTACTACCTGCTGGGCATCCGCCAGCATATGGGCATGGGCGCGATGCTGACCCATACCGAGCACGGCTTTGGCTCTATCGCCAACATTTTGCTGATTATCGGCGCAGGCGGCGCGTTCAACGCCATCCTGAAAACCAGCGGACTGGCGGACTCGCTGGCGCAAATTCTCTCGAACCTGCACATGCACCCTATCCTGCTCGCCTGGCTGGTGGCGCTGGTGCTGCATGCCGCCGTAGGCTCCGCCACGGTCGCGATGATGGGCGCCACGGCCATCGTCGCGCCGATGCTGCCGCTCTATCCGAACGTCAGCCCGGAGATCATCACCATTGCCATCGGTTCCGGCGCCATTGGCTGCACGATCGTGACCGATTCCCTCTTCTGGCTGGTGAAGCAATACTGCGGCGCGACCCTGAATGAGACCTTCAAATACTATACGACGGCGACGTTTATCGCCTCGGTGCTTGCACTTGGCGGCACATTCCTGCTTTCTTTCATTATCTGAGCGCGAAGAGACGTATTATGGAAAACGCAACTATCACCACTTTAACCGCACAGTTTCCTCTGGTTGAGGATCTGATTGCCCTGAAAGAAACCACCTGGCTTAACCCGAACACGACCACGCTTGAAGAAGGGCTGCCCTATGTCGGGCTGACCAAAGCCGACGTGGACGATGCCCATGCGCGCCTCAACCGCTTCGCGCCATATCTGGCGAAAGCCTTCCCGGAGACGGCCGCAACGGGCGGGATTATTGAATCCGAACTGGTCGCCATCCCGGCAATGCGGGCGCGGCTGGAGAAAGAATCTGGCAAATCCATTCCCGGCACGCTGCTGCTGAAAAAAGACAGCCATTTGCCAATCTCCGGCTCGATTAAAGCGCGCGGCGGTATCTATGAGGTGCTGACCCACGCGGAAAAACTTGCGCTGGACGCCGGGTTGCTGAGCGTTGAAGACGACTACAGCATCCTGCTGGAGCCGCGCTTTAAGGACTTCTTCAGCCAGTACAGCATTGCGGTAGGCTCAACCGGCAACCTGGGGATGTCCATCGGCATCATGAGCGCACGCATCGGCTTTAAGGTGACGGTGCATATGTCCGCCGACGCCCGCGAGTGGAAGAAAGCCAAACTGCGCAGCCACGGCGTCATCGTCGTGGAATATGAGCAGGATTACGGCGTGGCGGTGGAGCAGGGACGCAAAGCGGCGGAAAGCGATCCGAACTGCTTCTTCATTGACGATGAAAATTCCCGCACCCTGTTCCTGGGCTACGCGGTGGCGGGCGAGCGCCTGAAGGCACAGTTTGCCGCTCAGGGCCGCGTGGTGGATGCCGATCATCCGCTGTACGTCTACCTGCCGTGCGGCGTCGGCGGCGGCCCCGGCGGCGTGGCGTTTGGCCTGAAGCTGGCCTTTGGCGATAACGTTCACTGCTTCTTCGCGGAGCCCACGCACTCCCCGTGCATGCTGCTGGGCGTTTACACCGGCCTGCACGATGAGATCGCGGTGCAGGACCTGGGCATTGATAACGTGACGGCGGCGGACGGGCTGGCGGTAGGACGCGCCTCCGGCTTCGTGGGCCGCGCGATGGAGCGCCTGCTCGACGGGTTCTATACGCTTTCCGATCAGAGCATGTACGACATGCTCGGCTGGCTGGCGCAGGAGGAAGGCATTCGTCTGGAACCGTCCGCGCTGGCGGGCATGGCCGGACCGCTGCGCGTGCCTTCAGATGCCAGCGTTACTCACCTGGTGTGGGCGACCGGCGGCGGCATGGTGCCGGAAGACGAGATGGCGAAGTATCTGGCTAAAGGGCAGTAATTCTGCCGGGTGGCGGCAGTTGTAGGCCCGGTAAGGCGTAGCCGCCACCGGGCTTTAAAAGCTCACAATTTGCTGAATGTGAGTCACTGCGAAGAGTAAAGACAGCAACAGCACGGCCAGGGCGATGAGGAACTTATCCCGCACCGCCTTCGGCTGCACAAAGTCGTCCTGCGCTACGTCCATCAGGTTACGGCTGCGGGTATAGCGCCATAAAACGATTGCCACCAGCGCCAGCACAACAAGCGAGATCCAGAACGGCACCCCGGTGCGGTGCCAGTTGTGCTTAATAGCCAGGGCGATCAGCGCGCCATACCCCAGCAGCGTGCGCAGCCAGGCGAGCGACGTCCGCTCCGGCTGCAGGCCGGGGTCCGCTTCGCGTCGCGCTTTGCGGCTATCCGCCATAGAACACCAGCACCATCACCACGCCCGCCACCGCCAGCAGAATCACGCTGATGATGAGTAACCCACGCGTATAGGGCAGATCCTGCTTCAGTCGCATCGCCTTCTCATTGCGCAGCCAGCGCAGGTAGCCGTAAATCGCCAGCACGCCCGCGAACAGGCACAGCAGCAGCGCCAGCACCTCGCGAATCAACGGCGTGGCGAAATCAGGCGCGAGCTGGTCGAGCCCCACCCCGGCGGCAAGAAACCCCAGCGCGGTGCGGATCCACGCTAAAAACGTGCGTTCATTAGCCAGCGAGAAGCGGTAGTCCGGCGCTTCGCCGAGGCGGGAAATTTTCATGAAGGTTCCTTGTCGAGCTACGGGCAGGCTTCAGCATAGCGTAAATCGACAAGGACAAGGAGACCGGCATCGGGCGATGCCGGTCAGGACGATCAGTGCAGCGCTGGCCAGTAATCCTTGTTGGCCTCGATCAGGTCATCCAGAATCGCTTTTGCGACGGACGCGCTCGGCACGGTTTTCGACAGGGTAATCGCCTGCCAGAGTTTCTGGTACGAGCGCTGCTCCCAGGCATCCACCACCAGTTTTTCCACCGCCACCTGCTGGCTCATCAGCCCTTTCTGGAAGTGCGGAATATCGCCCACCGTGAGCGGCTCCGGTCCGTTATGACCCACCAGGCACGGGATCTCCACCATCGCGTCGGCATCAAAATTATGGATAGCCCCGTTGTTAGGCACAATCAGCAGCATGCGTTCCTGGGTATTAAAGGCAATCGCGGTTGCCAGATCGACGATGTACGACGCATGTTCGTCGATTTCCAGCTCACCGGCGGAGGATTTGCCCGCCTCGATAATCGCCCGGCATGAACTGAATACATGCTTCTCACGGTGATCCATGACCTCATTGGCGCGGGTGCGTTCCGGGTTGGAATGCGCGACCACGTAGTCCGGGAACAGATAATACTTCAGGTAGGTGTTCGGCATGGTGTCCGAATCCAGCGCCTGCACGTCTTTGGCTTTCGCGAACGTATCGTTCCAGCTCGCCTCGGTATGGGCATCGTCAGAAGGTGGAACATAGCCATGTTTCGCCACGTATTCGCGCAGCTTCGGCATCAGATCGTTACCTTTCAGGTCTTCAATCGACGTCCACCAGCCGAAGTGGTTCAGGCCATAGTAGCGCACGCGCATCTCTTTCCGGTCCTTCAGGCCGACAATCTGCGCCATGCGCCCTTCAATGCCGATCGGCATATCGCAGATGTTGAGAATTTTGGCGTTCGGACGCAGGCGGCGCGTGGCCTCCGCAACAATCGCCGCCGGGTTGGAGTAGTTCAGCATCCACGCGTTCGGGGAGTACTGCTCCATGTAATCCACCAGCTCCAGCACGCCGCCGATAGAGCGCATGCCGTAGGCGATCCCGCCCGGGCCGCAGGTTTCCTGGCCCAGCACGCCGTGGCGCAGCGGGATTTTTTCATCTTTTTCGCGCATCGGGTATTTGCCCACGCGGATATGCGCCATCACGAAATCGACATCGCTAAACGCCGCTTTCGGGTCGGTGGTATAGCTGAATTCAATCTCCGGGGCCTGCTCCTTAAGGATGATTTTGCACGCTTCGGCGATGGTTTCCTGACGCGCGCCGTCGTTGTCATAGAACTTCAGGGCGCGCAGCGGGAAACGGTCACGGTTGGCTAACAGCATCAGGACGATACCAGGCGTGAAGGTGCTGCCGCCGCCTGCAATGACAACTGAGAATTTTTTCATGATATAGCCTCTGTCAGGGTGGTTTGTTCATTCGTTAAGGGGGTTTTCATCAGCGATTCCAGCTGGTCGCGCACCTGAGGAACGTGCAGACCGACAATCACCTGAATGCCGTTGCCGCGTCGCACCACGCCGTGGGCGCCGAGGGCTTTGAAGACGTCATCGCTTTGCGTTTTCGCCATATCGACCAGGGCGATGCGCAGGCGGGTGGCGCAGTTGTTGATGCTTTCGATGTTGGCCGCGCCGCCCAGCGCCTGCAGGAATCCGGCGGCCTGCCCGACCTGCTGGCTGGCCGCGGCCGGGGCGGTGGTTTGCCCGCGCGCCGCCTTATAGTCGGCCTTGCTGTAGAGCTTGATTTCGCTCTCTTCCCGGCCCGGGGTTTTCAGGTTCAGACGCGCAATCAGCGTTTTGAAGACCACGAAGTAAACTCCGGTAAAGCAGACGCCAATGCCGATCTGGGTGAACACCGTCGAGGCGTGGTTGTGGAACATCGGGATCCAGTTTTGCGGCAGGAATTGGTCCAGCAGGCCGCCGCCCATGTTCCCGACCACGCCGAAGGTGTACATCACCGTTGCCATGGTGGCCGCCAGCACGGCGTGAACGGCAAACAATAGCGGCGAGATAAACAGGAAGGTGAATTCGAGCGGTTCGGTAATGCCCACCAGCACCGCGGTAAGCGTGGCCGGGACCAGCAGCCCCGCGACCTTGACGCGGTTTTCCGGCGACGCGGTGTACCAGATCGCCAGCGCAATCCCGACCGAGCCGAACACTTTGGAGTTGCCGTGCAGCGCGAACCCGCCTTCCGGGAAAAGAGTTTTCAGCGGCAGGGTGCTCTGGCTGAATTCCTGCAGGTGCTGCGCCCAGTAGACCTGAATTCCCCCTTCCACCGCCGCCGGGCCAAAAATGAACGGACCGTAGACGAAGTGGTGCAATCCGGTTGGGATCAGAATGCGTTCCAGGAAGGTATAGACCCATACGCCCAGCGCACCGGCAGAACGCAGGAACGCCTGCAGGGACTCAATGCCCATCTGCACTTTCGGCCAGCCCAGCAGCGTCAGCCAGGCGCAGGGGATCATGACGAAGAACGCGAGGATCACGACAAACGAGCTGCCCTGGAAAATCCCCAGAAACACCGGCAGCGGCTTGTCAAAATAGCGGTTGTGGATGGCGGTGACGATGCCTGAAATCACGATAGCGCCGATGATGCTGGTATCGAGCGTTTTGATCCCGGCAATCATCGCCAGCCCGCTTCCCGCTGTCGGTTCGGCGGAGAAGTCGACGCCGAAGAAGTGGCCCCAGGTCATCCCCATCGCGTTGATGAAGTAGTTCCAGGTCAGGAAGCTAATCAGCACAGCCAGACAGGCGCGGCCCTGGGCCTGCTTCGCCAGGCCAATCGGCAGGCCGACGGCAAAAATCAGCGGCATATTGCGGAACACCGCCCAGCCGCCCTCTTCAATGATGTGAACAATCTGCGCGAAAAGATGATCGGGGGCCGTTAAGGCTTCGCCGACAAACAGCGGGTTGCGAAGCATGATGGCGATTCCCACCACGATCCCGGCGAACGGAAACAGCAACACCGGGGTAAACATGGCACCGCCAAAACGTTGTATTTGACTGAGCATTTTTAAATCCTCATGAAACAACCTGTAGGGGTAGAGGCCTTTATGGTTTTTTGCTGGCCTGAGGTGAGCATAAGAACTTACTGATGCGCGAACATGGCGTGCCGCTGCGATTCGTGATCGCATTCATGGTTTTATTTTGACCAATCAGGTCTACTTTTTACGGTAAATATGGACATGTCAGGACGCCATCCACGCCCTGATAAGGGCAGAGAGGTCTACTGGTGATCTACAAATCGATTGCCGATCGATTGCGGCTGCGGCTGAATTCGTCGGACTACAATATCGGCAGTCCGCTGCCGGGCGAGAAAGCGCTGGCGCAGGAGTTCGGCGTGGCGCGAATGACCATCCGCAAGGCGCTGGATCTGCTGGTGAGCTGGGGGCTGGTTGAACGGCGGCACGGCAGCGGCACGTTTGTGTCACGCAAAGACGTTCACCACGAAACCACCAACCTGACCGGGCTGGTGGAGGTGCTGCGTCAGCAGGGAAAAGAGGTGCAGAGCAAGGTGCTGCAGTTTGAAGTGATGCCCGCCCCGCCCGCCATCGCCAGCCAGCTGCGAATTCAGATGGATGAGCGGATCTACTTTTCCCGGCGGGTGCGCTACGTGGACGGAAAACCGCTGATGCTGGAGGACAGTTTTATGCCGGTGAAGCTGTTTCGCAATCTGTCGCTGGCGCATCTTGAAGGGTCAAAGTTTGATTACATCGAGAAGGAGTGCGGGATCACCATCAGCGGCAACTACGAGAGCCTGACGCCGGTGCTGGCCGATAAGCAGCTGGCGGGTTATATGAACCTGCCGGAACAGACGCCGCTGTTGCGTATCACCTCCCTTTCCTACAGCGACAGCGGCGAGTTTCTCAACTATTCCGTGATGTTCCGAAATACCAGTGATTACCAGGTGGACTACCATCTGCGGCGCATCCACCCGGAAGATTTACTAGCTCATCCCCCAGAACAGCACCGCCAGTAGCTGCGGGGTGATGATGCGCAGGAACATCACCAGCGGGTAGACGGTGGCATAGGAGAGCGCGGCCGCGCCGCTGGTGGTGTGCAGGTTATTGGCAAAGGCCAGCGCGGGCGGATCGGTCATGGAGCCCGCCAGCATGCCGCACAGCGTCAGGTAGTTCATTTTGGCGAACATCCGCGCCAGTATGCCCACCGTCAGCAGCGGGATCGCCGTGATAAAGATGCCGTAGCCGACCCAGCTCATCCCTTCGCCCTTGATCAGCGTATCGACGAAATCCCCGCCGGACTTCAGCCCGACCACCGCCAGGAACAGCACGATGCCCAGCTCGCGCAGCGCCAGGTTGGCGCTCGGCGGCATAAACCAGTAGAGCTTACCGATGCAGCCGATACGCCCGAGGATCAGCGCCATAATCAGCGGCCCGCCCGCCAGGCCCAGCTTGAGCGCCACCGGGAAGCCCGGCACGTACAGCGGGATGGAGCCCAGCAGCACGCCAAGCCCAATACCGATAAACACCGGTAGCATCTGCACCTGCTGCAGTTTCTGCTGGGCGTTACCCACCATATCCGCGACGGCGTCGATGGAAGACGGGCGCCCAACCAGGTTGAGGATATCCCCGAACTGCAGGCTGGCCTCCGGGCTGGCGACCAGCTCGACACCCGCACGGTTAAGGCGGGAGATCACCACGTCATAACGCTCTTTTACCTGCAGATCGCGTATTTTTTTGCCAAGGACGTGCTCGTTGGTTACCACAACGCGTTCCACCCGCATATCGGTGCCGCGCGTTGAGAGCGAGGTATCCACTTCCTGACCAATCACCAGACGGGCATTGTTCAAATCGCCGGGCTGGCCCACCAGGTGCAGCAGATCGCCTTGCTGAATGATGGTGCCGGGCGCGGGCACCATCAGCATATCGTCGCGCTTAAGGCGGGAGCAGATAATATTGGCGCTGTTCAGAATCGGCACGTCCTGAATCGCCATATTGTTCAGGTTGGGGTTATCAACCCGAATGTTGATGGTTTTGATCGGCATATGGCCGTTGGTAAGCGTGGTTTCGTGGTCCTTCGCCTCTTTATCGACGTTAATGCGAAACAGGACGCGGACCAGCCACATGGAGAGCAGAATGCCGCAAATACCAAACGGATAGGCCATGGCGTAGCTCATCCCCATCTGGTCGACGATGCCAGGTTCGATGCCCAAATCGCGCAGGATTTGCTGCCCCGCGCCGAGCGCAGGCGTGTTGGTGACCGCCCCGGAGAAAATGCCCAGCACCACGGGCAGCGGGATAGCAAAGATTTTATGCAGAATGGCGGTGACCAGCCCGCCCATCACCACAATGCCGAGGGCAAACAGGTTGAGCCGTAAGCCGGAGACCCGAAGTGAGGCGAAAAAACCCGGCCCCACCTGAATCCCGATGGTATAGACGAACAGGATCAGGCCGAACTCCTGGGTAAAGTGGAGCATTTCGGCGCTCAGCACCAGCCCGAGCTGGTCGGCAAAGTGGCCGACAAAAATGCCGCCAAACAGCACCCCGCCTATCCCAAACCCGACGCCGCGGATTTTGATATTCCCTATCCACAGGCCAACAACAGCGACCAGGGCCAACACGCTGACGGTTAACGCGATATCACTCATGATCCACTTCCTTGGCATAACCTTAGTTATGCTAAGGATTCTCTCAGAGCCGTGGGCGGTTGTATGGGCGATGGCGCACAAAAAAGCCCTGCCGGGGCAGGGCCTTGTGCGGTCTGTGAGCAGTGTCGGGTGGCGGCTGCGCCTTACCCGACCTACAGGTTCGGCGGGCTTGTTAACTATTCAACGCCGGCCGGTCGCTAATGGCGATACGCTGCGGCGCGATGGCTTCCGGCACGTTACGGGTCAGGTCAATATGCAGCAGCCCGTTGGTAAACGTTGCGCCGGAGACGTCCATATGGTCTGCCAGGGTAAAGCTCAGGCTAAACGGCTGATTAACCAGCCCTTGATGTAGCCATTTGGTCTCGGTCTCTTGTTTCTCCGGCGTACCTTTCACGGTCAGACGCGTGCCTTCGAGCTGAATATCCAGATCCTCCTGACGGAAGCCGGCCAGCGCAAGGGTAATGCGATAGTGGTTATCGTCGCTTTTTTCGATGTTGTACGGCGGAAACGTCTGTTGCTCAGCGGTGTTTTGCAGGGCATTAGCCAGTTTGTCAAAACCAATCCACTGACGAAGTAAGGGGGATAAATCGTAGTTACGCATACTAAATCTCCTTCTGAGAAGCGAGTTCGGCACAGTTTAATGTTGTGCGCAGTTGTTCCTGCAAATCCTGATGGATTCGCATATGCTCCCGTTACGGCAAGCAGGTCTGGGTGGGCCGCTCGCGCGACCCGCATAATTAGTTAATTTCGATACGACGCGGTTTTTTCTCTTCCGGAATCACACGTTCCAGTTCGATAAACAGCAGGCCGTTGACCAGGTTCGCGCCTTTCACATGAATGTTCTCAGCTAACTGGAACTTGCGTTCAAAGTTGCGCTCAGCGATGCCCTGGTAAAGGTAGGTACGTTCTTTCTGCTCGGCCGTATGGGAACCTTTCACCACCAGCAGGTTGTCCTGCGCGGTGATCTCCAGTTCGTTTTCTGCAAAACCGGCGACGGCAATGGCGATGCGGTAGTGGTTTTCGTCAACCAGCTCAACATTGTATGGAGGGTAGCCGTTGCTCTGGCTTTGGTTATTTTCTAAATGGTTAAACAGGCGGTCAAAACCAATTGCAGAACGGTATAGCGGAGAAAGATCGAAGTTACGCATAAATAAAACTCCTGAAATCAGCGAGAAAATTAAGCCTTCCACCATGGACAGGCCTTTACGCCCCCCGAACACCCATCAGGCGAGTTCGTTATCGGGTCGTATTCTTAAAATGGGTCTGCAACCGGGCTTTTCAAGCATGACAACTGCACTTTTTTTTGCACTTTCCTGCATCTCGCATAGACTGGGACAACAGCACAAAGGGTTAAATTGCGATGGCTGCCACAGTGCGGGGTTATCGGGCTATCCATTTTGGATAAGGCTCGCTATAACCCTGAGTTGCAGGTCTATGCAGTGCCATTAACGATGACTGAGTGATGATGAAAAATGTTCTGATAAAGCTGACGACGTTCAGCGGGGTAGTTTTACTTTGCGGGTGTTCGAGCGTGATGTCTCACACCGGCGGTAAAGAAGGAACATATCCGGGGACGCGCGCCAGCGCGGCGATGATCTCCGATGACGATACAAACTGGGGCACCAAATCCCTGGTTATCCTGGATATGCCGTTTACGGCTGTGGCGGACACGCTTCTGCTGCCGTGGGATTTATTCCGTAAGGACGACTCCGTGCGCTCACGGGTAGAGAAAAGCGAGCAGGAAAATCTGGCGACAAACGCCGTCATTCCGCCCGCAGAGATGCCGCCGCGCTAGTTCTGCGCGGTTTCCGCTAACCAGAGCTGACGGAAACCGTCCGTCTCTTCCATCCACACAATAAAGCGCCCGTCCGGGGAAAATACGACGGCATCCGCAGACGGCGGATTGCCGTGATCGGACGTCAAAAACGTCACTTGTCCGGTCTGCGCGTCACAGCAGGCGATCCGGTTTTCGAGCACAAACCCCAGCCGATCACCCGCCGGATGCCAGTTAAACGCAGACTGAATATCGCTCCCGTTACGCGTCAGCTGGCGCGGCTCGCCGCCATCAGGTGAGATCAGCCACAGCTGCACAATGCCGTTATCGTCGCGCATCAGAAACGCGACCTGTGTCCCCTCCGGGTTGCTGCGAACCCAGTGACGCGGCACGTTCACCAGGCCCGGATAGGCCCTTTGATGCGTAAAGGTCAAACGACGCTGCTTCACCCCAGCAGGCGGGGCTGGCAGGGTCTCTGCGGTGCCCTGAAGCGGCGCATCGCCCGCCCGTTTCCAGCTCTGTTCATCTTCTGGCAGGTTAACAATAAACAGTTCAGGCACTTTCTCGCCCGTTGCAGACAGGGTATCGCCGATAAACGCCAGTCTGTCGTTGCCCACCCAGCCCTCTTCGTAGGCGCGGTTAATCTCGTCGCTGCCCGGCTGCGGGTTGGGCGTCGTGCGGCTGACCAGCACGCTCCAGTAAGTCCCCGGGTATTCACGAGGATGGTTTCCCGGCGGATTCACCGGGCCATAAGGCGCTGCCACGCCGACGTTGCGTAAATCGAGCTTCGCATCGCGCACGTGCAGCACGTGGTCGTTATAGGTAAAGCTGACAAGCTGGCCGTTCGGGCTGAAGACATGGACGTGGCTGCCGCCGCGCAGCGCGCCCGGGGTGAACGGTGAAGTGATATCCATTGCGTCCAGGTTGCTCACCTGCCCGTGATGCGCAATTACCCCCTGGCGATGATGAAAATCGTAGTGCCACTCCGCATCCGGGTTTTTCGGGCCGTGGATAAAGACGTATTTCTCCTGCGCGGGATGAACGGTCACCACGCCAACGTGCGCACCGTCAGTGGCGCGATAAATCACCTCGACCTCGCCCGTAACAACATTAACCCGCTCGATGGTTTCACCGGTGAACGATGCACCTGACGGGCGCACGTCATAGACCAGCCACTGGCTGTCCGGCGTCCAGGTATTGATGTTAGTAAGCTGGTGGTTGCGGGAAGCGAAGGTGATTTGTTTCATGAGGATACCCTGATGCGCAGTTATCGCATCAGGGTATCGCAAGCGGGTGTTTAGTTCAGCACAAACTTCTCAATGGCGTAAGCCACGCCGTCTTCGAGGTTGGATTTGGTGACAAAATTAGCCACTTCTTTCACTGACGGAATAGCGTTATCCATCGCTACGCCCATGCCCGCGAATTCAATCATCGCGATGTCGTTTTCCTGATCGCCCAGCGCCATGATTTCGTCTGGTTTGATGCCCAGCGCGTCGGCCAGCGATTTCACGCCGGTGCCTTTATTGACGCGTTTATCGAGGATTTCAAGGAAGTACGGCGCACTTTTCAGCACGGTGTATTTCTCTTTCACTTCGGCCGGAATGCGCGCAATCGCTTTATCCAGGATCTCCGGCTCGTCGATCATCATCACTTTCAGGAACTGGGTGGCCGGATCCATCTTCTCGGCTTCGCAGAACACCAGCGGAATGGTCGCCACGTAGGATTCATGTACCGTGTAGTAGCTGATATCACGGTTGGCGGTGTAAAGCGTATTGCGATCGAGAGCGTGGAAGTGGGAACCCACCTCACGGGACAGTTTTTCCAGGAACCGGTAGTCATCGTAGCTTAGCGCGGTTTGCGCAACCGTACTGCCATCTGCGGCTTTCTGCACCAGCGCGCCGTTATAGGTAATGCAGTAGTCGCCGGGCTGATTCATGTGCAGCTCTTTCAGGTAGCTGTGCACGCCCGCATACGGACGCCCCGTGGTGAGGACCACATTCACGCCCTTTGCGCGTGCCGCGGCGATCGCGTTCTTAACGGCTGGAGAGATAGTGTGGTCTGGCAGCAACAGCGTGCCGTCCATATCGATTGCAATAAGTTTGATAGCCATGAGTTCCCCGGGATAAATGAGTGCTGCCTCATGCTAACGCGATTAAACACACAAAAATAGAGCTACCTTGCGCAACAAAAGCCCCCTTTTACGCCTATCCCGAGGAACAAAGACCTACTCGCGAGTGAGAACGATTTTACCAAACGCACCGCGATCCAGATGCTCAAGAGCCTGTTTAAGCTCGTTAAAACGGTAGCGATGCTCAATCACGGGTTTCAACCCGGTGACATCCACGGCGCGGACGAAATCCTCCAGCGCCCGGCGGTGCCCCACGCCGATCCCCTGAATGACGGGAGATTTCAGCAACAGTTCGCCAGCAGAGAGCGAAATGTCAGACCCGGCCAGCACGCCAATGACCGAGATACGTCCATGAACGGCAACGGCGCGCAGGGAGTGCTTCAGGTTCTCGCCCCCCACGGTTTCGATAATATGGTCGATGCCGCGATCCTGAGTCAGCGCCAGCGCCTCTTCAGCCCAGTCGCCTTTCAGGCGGTTGATGCCCTGGCTGGCCCCCAGCTTTTTGGCCAGCGCCAGCTTTTCATCGCTCCCGGACGTAACAATGACCTCTGCGCCGTGCGCTTTTGCGATTTGCAGGGCGAAAATCGCCACGCCGCCCGTCCCCTGTACCAGCACCGATTGCCCGGCGCGCAGCTGACCGCGTTCCACCAGTGCGAACCAGGCGGTAAGCCCCGCGCAGGGTAAGGTGCTGGCCTCTGCGTCATCCAGGGTTTCCGGCGATGCCGCCAGCGCGTCTTCCTTCACAATCACGTACTCGGCCAGCATTCCCTGGAAGTATCCACCGGACGTTCTATAGGGCAAATTGCGCGCGTCCGCCTGCGGTTTACCGTCGATCCACTCCGGAAAGAAGGTTGAGATGACGCGCGCGCCGGGCTGGAAACGCGTGACGCCTTCACCAATGCTGTCGACGACGCCCGCCATGTCAGACGCCGGGGTAAACGGGAAGGAAAGCGGAATCGGCATCGTGCCTTCTATCACCATTTTATCGCGATAGTTGAGCGCAACGGCATTCACCCTTACGCGCACTTCACCCGGACCTGGCTGTGGAATGGGCTCCTGAATAAGCGTGAGGCTCTCGCGCCCGAGGGCGCTCATCGTCCAGCGTTGCATTGTCTCGGTCATTTTTTTCTCCGGCCATCAAGTAAGCTTTAGTACTGACAGTCTACCGTTGACGCATGGTCGCCAGTGGCGATAAGTTTTCTCTATATTGACGCCAAAAAAGATACAATTCATGACCGACACGCTGAAGGATATCCCTGTTTTTGTGGCTGCCGTAGAGGCGGGAAGTTTCGCTCAGGCCGCCATTCGTCTGCATTTGTCACGCTCGGCGGTAGGAAAAAGCATCGCTCGTCTCGAGGAGCGACTGGGGGTACGGCTGTTTCAGCGCACCACCCGCAGCCAGAGCCTGACCGATAACGGCGCCCTTTTTTATGAACGGTGCCTGCTTGCGCTGGAGGAAATTCGGGGCGCGGAATCGCTGCTTGAAACGGGGAAACAGCAGGTTAGCGGCCGCCTGCGCGTTGCCATGCCGGTACTGTTTGGCCGCCAGTGCGTCGCGCCGCTGTTGATTGAACTGGCGCAGGAACACCCCGGGCTTGAGCTTGAAATGTCGTTCAGCGACCGCGTGGTGGATCTGGTGGAGGAAGGGTTTGATATGGCGGTGCGTAACGGCAGGCTGCAGGACAGCAGCATGCTGGTCGCCAGAAAGCTGGGCGAACACCGCATGGTGCTGTGCGCTGCGCCGGATTATCTGCAGAACAAAGGCCAGCCGCAAAGCGTGGCTGACTTACCCCATCATACGGCCATTAACTATCTGCGCGCAGGCAGAGTGTTACCCTGGCAACTGATGGATAACGAAGGGACCTCGCACACCTTTACTCCCCGTTCATCGCTCAATATGGATGATTTGCAGGCCATCTGCGACGCGGCGCTGGCCGGACACGGGATTGCCTGGCTCCCCTGCTGGATGGCCATTAAAGAAATTCATCAGGGAAAGCTCGTCCCGCTCCTGAAACAGGCGCCCGATGTCCATTTTGACGTTCATGCCGTCTGGCAGCAAACGCCGCACCTGCCGCTGAGGGTGAGGATTGCCGTCGATACGCTCGCCAGTCGCTTACCGTCAGTGCTGTCGCAGGATATGCCCGCGCCCATAAAAAAGCCGCGCTAAACGCGCGGCCAGTTATTGTGCGGTATCACGTCGATTAAATATCGATATTTACCGCTTTCAGGGCGTTCTCTTCGATGAAAGCACGACGTGGTTCAACCGCATCGCCCATCAGGGTGGTGAACAGCTGGTCTGCAGCAATCGCGTCTTTAACGGTCACGCGCAGCATGCGACGGCTTTCCGGATCCATGGTGGTTTCCCACAGCTGCTCCGGGTTCATTTCGCCCAGACCTTTATAGCGCTGGATCGCGAGGCCGCGACGGGACTCTTTCACCAGCCAGTCCAGCGCCTGCTCGAAGCTGGCTACCGGCTGACGACGTTCGCCACGTTCGATGAACGCATCGTCTTCGATCAGGCCGCGCAGCTTCTCGCCGAGCGTGCAGATACGACGGTATTCCGGACCGGTGACAAACTCGTGCTCCAGCGGGTAGTCGGTGTCGACGCCGTGGGTACGCACGCGAACGATCGGCTCGAACTGCCCGTCAGCGTTCTGCTGAACATCGCATTTCCACTGGCTGCCGTGCTGCTCTTTTTCGTTCAGATCGGTCACCAGAGCGTTCACCCAGCGGGTGACGGTCTGCTCGCTGCTCAGATCGGCTTCGGTCAGGGTTGGCTGATAAACCAGCTCCTTCAGCAGCGTTTTCGGATAACGGCGTTCCATACGCGTAATCATTTTCTGCGTGGCGTTGAACTCGGACACCAGACGCTCCAGCGGCTCACCGGCCAGTGCAGGGGCGTGCGAGTTCGCGTGCAGGGTCGCGCCATCAAGCGCGATTGCGATTTGGTACTGATCCATCGCTTCGTCGTCTTTGATGTACTGTTCCTGCTTGCCTTTCTTCACTTTGTACAGCGGCGGCTGGGCAATGTAGACGTGACCACGCTCAACGATTTCAGGCATCTGACGATAGAAGAAGGTCAACAGCAGCGTACGAATGTGCGAGCCGTCGACGTCCGCATCGGTCATGATGATGATGCTGTGGTAGCGCAGCTTGTCCGGGTTGTACTCGTCACGGCCAATGCCGCAGCCCAGCGCGGTGATGAGCGTCGCCACTTCCTGAGAAGAGAGCATCTTGTCGAAACGGGCTTTCTCAACGTTGAGGATTTTACCCTTCAGCGGCAGAATCGCCTGGTTCTTGCGGTTACGGCCCTGCTTCGCAGAACCGCCCGCGGAGTCCCCTTCCACGAGGTACAGTTCGGACAGCGCCGGGTCGCGTTCCTGGCAGTCAGCCAGCTTGCCCGGCAGGCCGGCTAAGTCCAGCGCGCCTTTGCGACGGGTCATTTCACGGGCTTTACGCGCCGCTTCACGGGCACGCGCCGCATCAATAATTTTGCCCACCACGATTTTCGCGTCGGACGGGTTTTCCAGCAGGTATTCGCTCAGCAGTTCGTTCATCTGCTGCTCAACCGCCGATTTCACCTCGGAAGAGACCAGCTTGTCTTTGGTCTGTGAGGAGAACTTCGGATCCGGCACCTTCACGGAAACCACGGCAATCAGGCCTTCACGGGCATCGTCACCGGTGGCGCTGACTTTCGCTTTCTTGCTGTAGCCTTCTTTGTCCATGTAGGCGTTCAGGGTACGGGTCATCGCCGCACGGAAGCCTGCAAGGTGGGTACCACCGTCACGCTGTGGAATGTTGTTGGTAAAGCAGTAGATGTTTTCCTGGAAACCGTCGTTCCACTGCAGCGCCACTTCAACGCCGATACCGTCTTTTTCGGTGGAGAAATAGAAGATATTCGGGTGAATAGGCGTTTTGTTCTTGTTCAGATACTCAACGAACGCCTTGATACCGCCTTCGTAGTGGAAGTGGTCTTCTTTGTTGTCACGCTTGTCGCGCAGGCGAATCGAGACGCCGGAGTTCAGGAACGACAGTTCACGCAGGCGTTTCGCCAGGATGTCGTACTCGAACTCGGTGACGTTGGTGAAGGTTTCGAGGCTCGGCCAGAAACGCACCATGGTACCGGTTTTGTCGGTTTCGCCGGTAACGGCCAGCGGTGCCTGCGGCACGCCGTGCGTGTAAAGCTGACGGTGAATTTTGCCTTCGCGCTGGATAACCAGCTCCAGCTTCTGCGAGAGGGCGTTTACTACCGAAACACCTACGCCGTGCAGGCCGCCGGAAACTTTATAGGAGTTATCGTCGAACTTACCGCCTGCGTGCAGGACGGTCATGATCACTTCCGCCGCGGAGACGCCCTCTTCCGGGTGAATACCGGTTGGGATGCCACGGCCGTCATCGGTGACGGAGACGGAGTTATCCGCATGGATGGTGACCACGATGTCTTTACAGTGACCCGCGAGCGCTTCGTCGATAGCGTTATCTACCACCTCGAATACCATGTGGTGCAGACCGGTGCCGTCATCCGTGTCGCCGATATACATACCCGGGCGCTTACGCACCGCATCCAGCCCTTTCAGGACTTTGATACTGGAGGAGTCATAAGAATTCGACATCAACGTTTCTCGCTCATTTCAACTTGGGTTAATCCGTTATTTTACCCTTTTCCACGGTAAACATCTTCGAATTTTCGTCCGACATGTCCATAACGTGTTCAGCGCTAATGGCGCTGACGAAAACCTGCGACTGCGTGGCTTTTAAGCGGCTGGCAAGCAGCCCGCGCCGCGCGTCGTCAAGTTCCGAGGCAAAATCATCTATCAGGTACAGGCAGCGTCGCCCGCTCTCGCGGGTAAGGAACTCCCCCTGCGCCAGGCGCAACGCACACATCAGGAGCTTGAGCTGCCCGCGCGACAGCGTGTCTTCCACCGGCGCACCGTCGGCACGAATGCGGAAATCCGCCTTGTGCGGGCCGTGCGCGGTGTAGGTCAACATGCGGTCGCGCTCGAAGCTTCTCTCTAACACCTCGGCATAGTCCGTCTCTTTCTCCCAGCCGCGCTGGAAGGAGAAGGTGAGAGAGAACTCGGGTAAAAACTGTTTGCAGGTGTCGGCCATGTCTTCGGCAATACCTGCGCTGTATTCGGCACGCCAGTTGCTGATTTGTTCCGCAAGAGGGATTAACTCCATGTCCCACGGACGCAGCTGGGCGTAGCGCGTCACCTGGCGCAACGCGGCGTTACGCTGCTTGAGCAGACGCTTCAGGTTGCTCCAGGCGTTAAAGAATCCGGCTTCGTTGTGAAAGCATCCCCAGTCGAGGAACGCTCTTCTGTATTTGGGGCCGCCGTTGAGTAAAGTAAACCCCTCGGGCGTGATCAGCTGCATCGGCATCAGCAGCGCCAGCTCGGCCACCTTGTGGCCGTCGGTACCGTCGATGCGCACCTTGCTGTCGCCCTGCTTGTCTTTGGTCAGGCCGATGGCGGTCTCCCGCTCCTCGCCCTGCAAACGCCCGTGCAGAACAAAAGATTCCTGCTCGTGGCGAATCACGCGACCAATCTGCAAACTGCGAAACGCCCGGCCGTGGCCGAGCGTATAGATGGCTTCCAGCACGCTGGTTTTGCCGCTACCGTTCGCGCCAACCAGGAAATTAAAGCCAGGGGATAAAGCGAGATCCGCGCTTTCGATGTTGCGAAAGTCGCGGATCAACAGACGGGTGAGCGACATTACAGTCTCATTGGCATGACAACATAGGCAGCCGACTGTGATGCGGCATCTTCAATCTGTACGCTCGAAACGGAGTCGGTCAGCAGGATGCGCACGCTCTCGCATTTCAGCGCGTTCAGCACATCCAGCACGTAGCTAACGTTGAAGCCGATTTCCATCTCAGCCCCGGCGTAGGTGACGTCCAGAATCTCTTCTGCCTCTTCCTGCTCCGGGTTGTTGGCGGTGATTTTGATCTGGTTTTCACTCACGTACAGGCGCACGCCGCGGAATTTCTCGTTAGAGAGAATAGCCGCACGGGCAAAGGCCTGCTTGAGGCTATCGCAACCGGCTTCCAGCGTTTTGTCCGGGTTCTTCGGCAATACGCGGCGATAATCCGGGAAACGGCCGTCAACCAGCTTCGATGTGAAGACAAAATCGCCCACGTGGGCGCGGATGTTATTGCTGCCGATCTGCACGCGCAGCGGCGTGTCGCCGCCGTCGAGCATACGCATCAGCTCAATCACCCCTTTACGCGGCACGATCACCGAATGGTTTGGCAGCGAGTCGCCAATCGGCATGGAACAGACCGCCAGACGGTGGCCGTCGGTCGCCACGGTACGCAGCTCTTCACCTTCGGTTTCGAACAGCATGCCGTTTAAGTAGTAACGCACGTCCTGATGCGCCATGGAGAACTGGGTGGCTTCAATCAGACGCTTCATCGTCGCCTGCGGCAGGGTGAATTCCACTTCGCTCTGCCAGTCGTCCAGGTTCGGGAAGTCCGCTGCAGGCAGCGTGGAGAGCGAGAAACGGCTGCGGCCAGAGCGCACCAGCATACGGTCGCCTTCCAGCTGCACGGCGATTTCAGCGCCTTCCGGCAGCCCGCGGCAGATATCAAAGAATTTACGTGCCGGAACCGTGGTCGCGCCCGCGTCGTGCGGCTGCGTCAGCGTAACGCGCGCGATCATTTCCATTTCCAGATCTGTACCGGTCAGCGACAGCGTACCGTCCGCGACCTGAAGCAGCAGGTTTCCGAGAATAGGCAGCGTTGGGCGGCCGCCTAATGGGCCACTCACCTGTTGCAGCGGTTTTAATAAATGTTCACGTTCAACGGTAAATTTCATAGCGTCACGATGATAATGTTCTGATTAGATTGGAAAAATCTTCTTTTATGTCGTGGCTTTCTTCGCGTAACTGCTCAATCTTGCGACAGGCGTGCAGCACGGTCGTATGGTCACGGCCACCAAACGCATCCCCGATTTCCGGCAGACTGTGGTTGGTTAACTCCTTTGCCAGCGCCATCGCCATCTGACGCGGGCGCGCCACCGAGCGGGAACGACGTTTAGACAGTAAATCTGCCACTTTGATCTTGTAATACTCAGCCACCGTCTTTTGAATATTGTCGATAGTGACCAGTTTTTCCTGCAATGCCAGCAAATCACGCAGCGCTTCACGCACAAAATCGATGGTGATCGCACGACCGGTAAAGTTGGCATTGGCGATAACACGGTTCAGTGCCCCTTCCAGCTCACGCACGTTGGAGCGCAGACGCTTGGCAATGAAGAACGCCACTTCACCCGGCAGGCGAATGTCGTTTTCATCGGCTTTCTTCATCAGGATCGCGACGCGGGTTTCCAGCTCCGGTGGCTCGATCGCCACGGTCAGGCCCCAGCCGAAGCGGGATTTCAGACGATCTTCAACGCCGTTGATCTCTTTTGGATAACGATCCGAGGTCAAAATGATCTGCTGATTGCCTTCCAGCAGGGCATTGAAGGTGTGGAAAAATTCTTCCTGCGATCGTTCTTTATTGGCAAAGAACTGAATGTCATCGATCAGCAGCGCGTCAACGGAACGGTAGTAGCGTTTAAACTCTTCGATCGCATTGTTTTGCAGGGCTTTTACCATGTCCTGAACGAAGCGCTCGGAGTGCATATACACCACTTTGGCATTGGGCTTGCGCGCCATAATGCCGTTGCCAACCGCGTGCAGCAGGTGCGTTTTACCGAGACCCGTGCCGCCATACAGGAACAGCGGGTTGTAGGCCCCACCGGGGTTATCAGCAACCTGGCGAGCCGCCGCGCGCGCCAGCTGGTTCGACTTACCTTCAACGAAGTTATCGAACGTGTGTTTGACGTTTACGTTAGAGCGGTAGGTTGGCTCAGCCGGTGCAGGAACATTATCCCAACCCTGACGAGCAGGAGCGACGCGAGGGGCCGGCGCGGGTGCGGCCTGAGCAGGCGCAGCCACATTCACGGTTTCACGTACGGTTTGGGTGACCGGCTTTGTGCCCACTTCAAAGCGCAGCTGTGGGGCATCTGACCCGCAGAAATCGTTCAGCAGTCCATTGATGTTATTAAGGTACTTGTCCCTTACCCAATCGAGCACAAAACGGTTTGGCGCGTACAAAGCCAGCGTGTTATCGCTCAGTTCCGCCTGCAACGGGCGGATCCACATACTGAATTCTGTGGCTGGTAACTCATCCTGCAATCGGGCAAGACACTGCTGCCAAAGCGAAAGTGACACGGCGGACTCCACTCGAACAATAAAAGAAAACTATTGAATATTCATGATTGTTGGCGCACATCGGCATGACCCTGTGTAAAGGGGGACGTGCGAATTGCTATCTGCAATTTATCCTGACCAGGATCCTGGGATCCCGATCGGGACCGCGGATCATAGCCTAAACTGAGCCAGAGATCTTCTGTTTCTCACAGATTCTTCCCGATTTATCCACAGGAAGATCAGAAACCGGTTAAGTGTAAACGATCCTGGCGCGAGTGCCCCACGATTTAGCCCGCATATTGGAAAAATTAATGAGCACAGCCAATTTATTGCTTAAATGATCTAACGAAGATCCGGGACGATCCTTGCGCTTTATCGGTGAGCCCGTATAATCCTCGACCCGGCGCGTGATGCTCATCTTCCTGCGTCGTCCGTTGCTCATTTTCCACGCGAAAACGTGCGGAAATACGCGGGAAATAAGGAAAGAGAATTGACTCCGGAGTGTACAATTATTACAATCCGGCCTCTTTAATCACCCACGCTGAGGCGTTAGTCGTTCGAAACTCGTTCGGGTATACGCAAAAGTCAGTGAATTTATTCAAGTTTAGGTAGAAATCGCCATGAAACGCACTTTTCAACCGTCTGTACTGAAGCGCAACCGTTCTCACGGCTTCCGTGCTCGTATGGCTACTAAAAATGGTCGTCAGGTTCTGGCACGTCGTCGTGCTAAAGGCCGCGCTCGTCTGACCGTTTCCAAGTAATAAAGCTAACCCCTGAGTGGTTAAGCTAGCATTTCCCAGGGAGTTACGTTTGTTAACTCCCGCTCATTTCACTTTCGTCTTCCAGCAGCCACAACGGGCTGGCACGCCGCAAATCACCATCCTCGGCCGCCAAAATTCGCTGGGGCATCCCCGCATCGGTCTCACAGTCGCCAAGAAAAATGTTAAGCGTGCGCATGAACGCAATCGGATTAAACGTCTGACGCGTGAAAGCTTCCGTTTACGTCAGCACGAACTGCCTTCAATGGATTTCGTGGTGGTGGCGAAGAAAGGGGTTGCCGACCTCGATAACCGTGCTCTCTCGGAAGCGTTGGAAAAATTATGGCGCCGCCACTGTCGCCTGGCTCACGGGTCCTGATAGCCCTCATTCGGGTCTATCAACGCCTGATTAGTCCGCTACTCGGGCCGCACTGCCGTTTCACACCAACATGCTCAAGCTACGGAATTGAGGCATTGCGCAGGTTTGGAGTGATAAAAGGCAGTTGGTTGACGGTGAAACGCGTATTAAAATGCCACCCTTTACACCCCGGTGGAGACGACCCCGTCCCCCCAGGACCCTTTGATACCAGAGAACACTAACGATGGATTCGCAACGCAATCTTCTTATCATCGCTTTGTTGTTCGTGTCTTTCATGATCTGGCAGGCATGGGAGCAGGATAAAAATCCTCAACCCCAGCAGCAGACCACGCAGACTACGACCACCGCAGCGGGTAGCGCCGCCGACCAGGGCGTACCGGCCAGTGGCCAGGGGAAACAGATTACGGTTAAGACCGATGTGCTTGAGCTGACAATCAACACCCGTGGTGGTGATGTTGAGCAGGCGCTGCTGTTGACCTACCCGAAAGAGCTGAAGTCTAACGAACCGTTCCAGTTACTGGAAACCACGCCTGAGTTTATCTACCAGGCGCAGAGCGGCCTGACCGGTCGTGATGGCCCGGATAACCCGGCTAACGGTGCGCGTCCACTGTATAACGTCGAGAACGACACCTTTGTGCTGGCTGATGGCCAGAACGAACTCGTTATCCCGATGACCTATACCGACGCCGCAGGCAACACCTTCACCAAAACCTTCACCCTGAAGCGCGGTGAGTATGCGGTGAACGTGGGCTACAGCGTACAGAACGCCAGCGCGAAACCGCTGGAGCTGTCGACCTTTGGCCAGCTGAAGCAATCCATCAATCTGCCGTCTCACCGTGACACCGGAAGCAGCAACTTTGCGCTGCACACCTTCCGTGGCGCGGCGTACTCCACGCCTGACGCGAAGTACGAGAAATACAAATTCGACACCATTGCCGATAACGAAAACCTGAACGTCAGCGCTAAAGGCGGTTGGGTGGCGATGCTGCAGCAGTATTTCGCGACGGCGTGGGTGCCAAATAACGACGGTACCAACAACTTCTATACCGCGAACCTGGGTAACGGCCTTGCAGCCATCGGCTACAAATCTCAGCCGGTTCTGGTACAGCCGGGTCAAACCGGTAAGCTGGCCAGCACCCTGTGGGTTGGCCCGGAAATTCAGGACAAAATGGCCGCTGTTGCGCCGCACTTGGATCTGACCGTGGATTACGGTTGGTTGTGGTTCATCTCTCAGCCACTGTTTAAGCTGCTGAAGTTCATCCACAGCTTCCTGGGTAACTGGGGCTTCTCCATCATCGTTATCACCTTCATCGTTCGTGGCATCATGTACCCGCTGACTAAAGCGCAGTACACCTCCATGGCGAAGATGCGCATGCTGCAGCCGAAGATTCAGGCAATGCGTGAGCGTCTGGGCGATGACAAACAGCGTCAGAGCCAGGAAATGATGGCCCTGTACAAAGCAGAGAAAGTGAACCCACTGGGTGGTTGCTTCCCGCTGCTGATTCAGATGCCAATCTTCCTTGCGCTGTACTACATGCTGATGGGTTCCGTTGAGCTGCGCCACGCGCCGTTCGCACTCTGGATCCATGACCTGTCCGCACAGGACCCGTACTACATCCTGCCGATCCTGATGGGCGTGACGATGTTCTTCATCCAGAAGATGTCGCCGACCACCGTGACCGACCCGATGCAGCAGAAGATCATGACCTTTATGCCGGTCATCTTCACCGTGTTCTTCCTGTGGTTCCCGTCAGGTCTGGTGCTGTACTATATCGTCAGCAACCTGGTGACCATCATCCAGCAGCAGCTGATTTACCGTGGTCTGGAAAAACGTGGCCTGCATAGCCGCGAAAAGAAAAAGTCCTGATCCGATAAGTTAACGCTAAAATAAGGGCGGTCGATTGACCGCCTTTTTTATTTGTATTGAACGAGAGCAACCATGAGCCATAACGACACTATCGTCGCCCAGGCAACCCCACCGGGACGCGGTGGTGTTGGCATTCTGCGTATCTCCGGCCTGAAGGCACGCGAGGTGGCCGAAGCGGTGCTGGGTAAACTGCCAAAGCCGCGCTACGCTGATTACCTGCCGTTTAAAGATGCCGACGGCACGCCGCTGGACCAGGGCATTGCGCTGTGGTTCCCCGGCCCGAACTCCTTTACCGGTGAAGACGTGCTGGAGCTTCAGGGCCACGGCGGCCCGGTTATCCTCGACCTGCTGTTAAAACGTATCCTGACCCTGCCGGGCCTGCGCATTGCGAAGCCGGGCGAGTTCTCCGAGCGTGCCTTCCTCAACGACAAGCTCGACCTGGCGCAGGCGGAGGCCATTGCTGACCTGATCGACGCCAGTTCTGAACAGGCGGCCCGCTCCGCCCTTAACTCCCTGCAGGGGGCATTCTCCGCGCGTGTGAATCACCTCGTGGAAGCACTTACTCACCTTAGGATCTACGTGGAAGCGGCTATCGACTTCCCGGACGAGGAGATCGACTTCCTCTCTGACGGCAAAATCGAAGCCCAGCTCAACCAGGTGATGGCCGATCTCGACGCCGTTCGTGCAGAAGCGCGCCAGGGCAGCCTGCTGCGTGAAGGGATGAAGGTGGTGATTGCCGGACGCCCGAACGCCGGTAAATCGAGCCTGCTGAACGCCCTGGCGGGCCGTGAAGCAGCGATCGTGACCGACATTGCCGGCACCACTCGCGACGTGCTGCGCGAGCACATCCACATCGACGGCATGCCGCTGCACATCATCGATACCGCCGGTCTGCGCGATGCCAGCGACGAGGTTGAGCGCATCGGTATCGAACGCGCCTGGCAGGAGATCGAGCAGGCCGACCGCGTGCTGTTTATGGTGGACGGTACCACGACCGACGCCGTTGACCCGGCAGAGATCTGGCCGGACTTTATTGCCCGTCTGCCGGCCAAACTGCCGATCACCGTGGTGCGTAACAAAGCGGACGTGACCGGCGAAACGCTCGGTATCAGCGATGTGAATGGTCACTCACTGATTCGCCTGTCGGCGCGGACCGGTGAAGGCGTGGACGACCTGCGTAACCATCTCAAGCAGAGCATGGGCTTTGACACCAGCATGGAAGGCGGCTTCCTGGCGCGTCGCCGTCACCTGCAGGCGCTGGAAGAGGCGGCACGCCATCTTGACCAGGGCAAAGCGCAGCTGATTGGCGCGTGGGCAGGTGAACTGCTGGCGGAAGAGCTGCGTCTGGCGCAGCAGAATCTGAGCGAGATCACCGGGGAGTTTACGTCGGACGATCTGCTGGGACGGATCTTCTCGAGCTTCTGTATTGGCAAGTAATTCCCGCTAATCCATGGTGATTTCCTCCTGGGAAATCACCATTGTCCAAATGGCAACTCGCCTAATCCCTTTTCACCCCCTATCCTGCATGCCTGCATCTATGGGGGGTTTATGGCGCGTTTTCTGTTTTGTAGTTTCGCATTAGTTCTGCTTTATCCGTCCGGTATTGATATGTATCTGGTGGGATTACCGCATATCGCCCGCGATCTGGGCGCCAGCGAAGCGCAGCTGCATATTGCGTTTTCGGCCTACCTCGCGGGGATGGCATCGTCGATGGTCTTTGCCGGGAAGATTGCGGATAAAGCAGGCCGTCAGCCTGTCGCAATCGCCGGTGCCATCGTTTTTGCCCTGGCATCCCTTATCTGCTCACAGGCGCAAAACAGCACCGTGTTCCTGACCGGGCGCTTTATCCAGGGCATCGGTGCGGGCGGTTGCTACGTGGTGGCGTTTGCCATTTTGCGCGACACCTTAAGCGCCCAGCGTCGCGCCAAAGTGCTGTCGATGCTGAACGGCATTACCTGCATCATCCCGGTGCTGGCCCCGGTCGTGGGCTATCTGATCATGCTGAAGTTCCCGTGGCAGAGCCTGTTCTGGACCATGGCGGCGATGGGCGCGCTGGTGTTTGTCCTGTCGATTGCCGTGCTGAAAGAGACCCACCCGGGCTCGCAGAATACCGGCCATACCGCGACCATTCACCCGGCAGAGAAGCTTCTAAACCGCTTTTTCCTCAGCCGTCTGACCGTGACCACGCTAAGCGTGGCGGTGATCCTGACCTATGTAAACGTTTCCCCGGTGTTGCTGATGGAGACCATGGGCTTCGATCGCGGTGAGTATTCAACGGTGATGGCATTAACCGCGATGGTCAGTATGGCTGTGTCGTTCTCCACCCCGTTTGCGCTGAATATCTTCCGCCAGCGCACGCTGATGGTGACCTCACAGGTTTTATTCCTTGCCGCAGGCGCGATCCTGGCGACCGCCAGCTCACATGCGGTGATGCTGGTGGGCATTACGCTCATTTGTGCCGGGTTCTCGGTTGGCTTTGGCGTGGCGATGAGCCAGGCGCTTGGTCCCTTCTCGCTGCGGGCAGGCGTGGCGAGTTCGGTGCTGGGGATCGCGCAGGTCTGCGGCTCGTCGCTGTGGATTTGGCTGGCGGCAGTCATCGGGCTTAACGCGCTGAATATGCTGATCGGGGTTCTGATTGGCTGTAGCATAGTCTGCATTACCTTACTTATGGTCATCCAGCCCGCGGCGCACTATGAAGAAGCCCATCAGCAGTCTCGATCTTAACCTGTTGCTGTGCCTGCAGCTTTTGCTGCAGGAGCGCAGCGTTACCAAAGCGGCGAAGCGGATGAACGTGACGCCGTCGGCGGTGAGTAAATCGCTGGCCAAGCTGCGCGACTGGTTCGATGACCCGCTGTTTGTCAAAACGCCGCTAGGGCTACTGCCGACGCCGCTGACGGTGAGCCTGGAGCAGGATCTGGCTGACTGGATGCAAATCGGCAACCAGATCCTCGATAAATTCCATCATGATTCTCCGGGCGGGCTGACGTTCGTGCTGGCCGCGGAAACGCCGCTGATGCTGATCCGCTTCAATACCCTGCTGGAGCAGGTGAACCAGCGCTATCCGCAGGCGACGGTGAAAATGCGCCAGTGGGATTACGACTCGCTGGACGCGATTACGCGTGGCGAGGTGGATTTGGGCTTCACCGGGCGTGAAACGCATCCGCGATCCCGCGAGCTGCTTAAGCTGATGCCGTGGTTTATCGACTACGAAATCCTGTTCAGCGACCGCCCCTGCGTCTATCTGCGCGAGGATCATCCGGCGCTTCAGCAAGAGTGGAATCTGGAGACCTTCCTGCGCTATCCCCACATCAGCATCTTCTGGGAACGCAGCGATACCTGGGCGCTTGATGAGGTGTTAAAGGAGATGGGACGCGATCGCACTATCGCCATGAGCCTGCCGGGCTTCGAACAGGCGATGTTTATGGCGGCGCAGCCCGGCCATCACTATATCGCCACCGCCCCGCACTACTGTCACCACTACAATGAACTCCACCAGCGTAAGCTGATCGCGCTTCCGATCCCCATTGATGAGGAGCAGGCGGATAAATTGACCGTGCCCTTCACGCTGATCTGGCATAAACGGAACAGCCATAATCCCAAAATTCTCTGGCTGCGGGAGACCATCAAGGCGCTGTACGGTGCGAGCGATCCAATTTTTGCCTAAGAAAATGTAAAGTTCGGTCCTAAGGCTTCTCTTACTTCCATTTACTGATTAAAACAGGAGGCAAGTTAAGCGATAATCATGTAACCGTTTAACCGATTACGACCATTATCAAGGAGCGAAAAATGGCTACGCACTTTGCAAGAGGGATACTTACAGAAGGACGTCTCGTATCGGCAAGAATTTCTTCAGCCTGTCACCGTGAAGCACTCACTCTTCCGGAGCATCGCAGGTCGCGGTTTTTAGCGTCCCGAGCGCTTCTCGCAGAACTGATGTTTATGCTGTACGGCACCAGCGAGCTGCCGGACATCATTACCCAGCCAGAAGGCCGCCCGGTCTTTGCCGACCCGGATCTCCCTCGTTTTTCCATTGCCTACACGGGCAATATCATTGGGGTCGCGCTGACCACCGAAGGGGACTGTGGGCTTGATATGGAGCTTCAGCGCGCGACGCGCAGCTTCCACGGTGGTAACGCGCATGAAGACTATCCGCTCTCCAGCAATGAGAAGCTGTGGGTACGCAACCAGAACGATCCTGTTGAAGCCAGAGCCCAGCTCATTACCCTGCGCCAGAGCATTCGCAAGCTCTGCGGATGCGCCTCAGACGACGCCAGCCTGCTGCAACTGTTGCCTGGCTCCGGACGTCTGCGCGCCACCCAGGCCACGCTGGTAGAAGCGCTCTGCGACGCGGAGGATGTGCTCATCTGGTCCATCGCGGTGACCCCCGCCATCGAACGCATGAAAATCTGGGAATTTGACAGTCAACAGGGATGGCGTAGCCTTCCTGATGTGCCCGAGCGCGCCAACGAGCCCGCCGCACGTCTGATGCGATTAACCAGTTTACCGGCAGAAAAAGCATTCACCCTTAGCTGATCCAATCAGGGTCATCATGATGAAACAGGAGTAATCATGTCTGATACGTTGAAAGTTGTTACGTTACTGGGAAGCCTGCGCAAAGGTTCATTTAACGGGATGGTAGCCCGCACGCTGCCACAGCTGGCGCCTGCAGGTATGGAAATTAGCGCCCTGCCGTCTATTGGCGATATTCCGCTTTATGATGCTGACGTACAGCAGGAAGAAGGGTTCCCGCAGAGCGTTGAGGCGCTGGCAGAGCAGATTCGCCAGGCTGACGGCGTGGTCATCGTCACGCCAGAGTACAACTACTCTGTACCCGGTGGTCTGAAGAATGCCATCGACTGGCTGTCCCGTTTACCTGAGCAGCCGCTGTCAGGCAAACCGGTGCTGATCCAGACCAGCTCCATGGGCGCGATTGGCGGCGCGCGCTGCCAGTATCACCTGCGTCAGATCCTGGTCTTCCTCGATGCGATGGTGATGAACAAGCCGGAATTTATGGGCGGAGTGATTCAGAACAAGGTCAACCCGCAAACGGGTGAGGTGGTGGATCAGAGCACGCGCGACCATCTCTCTGGCCAGCTGACGGCGTTCGGGGATTATATTAAGCGGGTTAAAGCCTGATAAAAAAGCCCGGTGGCGCTAGCGCTTACCGGGCCTACACTCGTCAGTAGGTCAGGTAAGCGAAGCGCCACCTGACACCACAAACCGCACCTTAGTGCGCGTCAATAAACACAATCTTCAGTACAAACAGCAGCGCCACAACGATGACGCACGGGCTGAGGTCGCGGAAGCGGCCGGTACCGATCTTCATTACGCAGTAAGAGATAAAGCCCAGCGCGATACCTTCGGTAATCGAGAAGCTGAACGGCATCATCACGGCGGTAATAAACGCCGGCACCGCTTCGGTTAAATCATCCCACTTCACGCGCGACAGGCTGGAGGTCATCAGCACACCCACGTAGATCAGCGCACCCGCTGCAGCGTACGGAGGCACCATGCCCGCCAGCGGAGAGAGGAAGATCACCAGCAGGAACAGAATACCCACTACAACCGCCGTCAGGCCGGTACGGCCACCCACAGAAACCCCGGAAGAGGATTCGATGTAAGCGGTCACAGACGAGGTCCCGATAAATGAGCCGGTCACAGAGGAGATACTGTCCACAAACAGCGCCTGCTTCATGCGCGGGAATTTGCCTTTCTCATCTGCCAGACCCGCTTTGTCGGTCACGCCGATCAGCGTACCGGAGGAGTCGAAGAGGTTCACCAGCATGAAGGAGAAAATCACGCCCGCCAGGCCCAGGTTCAGGGAACCCGCCAGATCAACATGGCCAACAACGGTAGAGACGCTCGGTGGCGCGGAAACGATGCCGTTATAGTGAACATCGCCCAGCATCCAGCCCAGCAGCGTGGTCACCACGATGGAGACCAGCACCGCCGCATGAATATTGCGGGAAGCCAGGATAGCGATGATAAAGAAGCCCAGCACGCCCAGCAGCACGTTATGCGAGGTCAGGTGACCGATGCTCACCAGCGTATCCGGGTTCGCCACGATCACGCCGGCGTTTTTCAGCCCCATCATCCCGATAAACAGACCGATACCGCTGGTGATGCCCACGCGCAGGCTCACGGGAATGTTCGCAATCATCCAGTAACGCACGCGGAAAATGGTCAGCAGCAGCAGGCCAACCGCGCCCCAGAAGATGGCGCCCATACCCACCTGCCACGGCAGCCCCATCGCCTGAACCACCACGAAGGCAAAGAACGCATTCAGACCCATCGCCGGGGCCAGCGCGACCGGCAGGTTAGCGAACACACCCATCAGAATGCTGCCGAGGGCCGCGATCAGACAGGTAGTCACGAAGACGGCGCTGGTATCCATGCCAGCAACGCCCAGAATTTGAGGGTTAACAAAAACGATATAGACCATCGTCAGGAAGGTGGTGAAACCGGCGATCACTTCGGTGCGTGCCGTCGTGCCGTGCTCGCGCAGTTTAAACACGCGCTCAAGCAGACCCTGACCAGATGTCTGGGTAGTGTGTTGTTGACTCATCATCAATTTCCGAACAAGGAGGGAAAATTCGTCGCTATCCTATACCAAAATGCGACAATAGTGGCGGTTACGTGATACTTTTTTCATTGAATTTGCTTATACGGCAACGATTGCGTTCCGGTGAACTGCCGTACGTAAACGTTAAACTGGTTAAAAGGGAAAGGCATGTCCGGAATTGAAGCGGTATTTTTCGACTGCGACGGTACGCTGGTCGACAGTGAGGTCATTTGTTCCCGCGCGTATGTGGCCATGTTCCAGGAATTTGGCATTACGCTGGAACTCGACGAGGTGTTTAAACGCTTTAAGGGCGTGAAGCTCTACGAGATCATCGACATCATTAACGAAGAACACGGCGTCGTCCTGGAGAAGGCGGCTCTGGAACCGGTGTACCGCGCCGAGGTTGCACGCCTGTTCGATTCGGAGCTGGAGGTGATTCCGGGCGCAAACGCGCTGCTGGATGCCATGACGGTGCCGATCTGCGTGGTCTCCAACGGACCGGTCAGCAAAATGCAGCACTCGCTCGGCAAGCTTGAGATGCTGCACCACTTCCCGGAAAAACTGTTCAGCGGCTACGATATCCAGCGCTGGAAGCCGGACCCGGCACTGATGTTCCATGCGGCAAAGGCGATGAACGTTAACGTAGAGCACTGCATTCTGGTGGATGACTCGTCTGCGGGCGCGCAGTCGGGGATTGATGCGGGAATGGAGGTGTTTTACTTCTGCGCCGACCCGCACAACAAGCCGATCGATCATCCAAAAGTCACGACCTTCACCGATCTGGCGCAGCTACCCGCGCTGTGGAAGGCGCGCGGGTGGAATATTACGCGTTAAGCCGCCCCTCCCGGCAGGGAGGGCGACAGGTTTATCTGAAGAGCTTTTGAACAAACTCAGCATAGGCCGGACGCCAGACGTCCATTTCGTGGTTCAGACCGGGGTACATTTTATAGTCGAATTTGATGCCCTGCTTTTCCAGCTCCGCTTTCAGACCGGCGATATCTTTGCCGGTCACCGAATCGCGCTCTCCCACAACGACGGTGAAGTTATGCAGCTGCCGGTTAATGGCCTCAGGCTGCTTAAAGCGTGCGGCCACGCCTTCGTCAGGCACGGTTGTCGTGGTAACGCCGCTGAACGTTCCCAGCCAGCCGAAGCTCTCCAGATGATTCATCCCGGAGACCAGCGCCTGATAACCGCCCTGTGACAATCCCGCCAGCGCCCGGCCTGCCGCATCTTTACGCACGTTGAAGCGTGTATCCACCAGCGGAATAATCTCGCTCATCAGTTCACGGTCTGCGGCTTTCGCATTGAGCGGATAGAAAGACTTCCGTCGTTCTGCCGGTGGGAAGTTCTCGGGGATGGCCTCAGTGCTCTCCGTCTCGGTGTCGGGTACCACCACCAGCATCGGTTTGATTTTCCCTTCGGCCATCAGGTTATCCATGATTTGCGGCAAACGGCCCTGGTCGATGGCCGAAAGCCCGGTATCCCCAAAACCATGGTAGAAGTAGAGCACCGGTAAGGGTTCCCCTGTGCCGTTGTAGCCAGGGGGAGTCCATACATAGACGCGGCGCTCTGACTTGAGCGACGGCGAGTGCCAGGTCAAGGTCGTCAGATCGCCATGCGGTACAGGACGATCGTCGAGAATACTGCCCGGAACCAGAATCAGGCTGGTGTTCACCTGCCGCTGGGGTTTTTGATAGCGGCTTCCCGTGTCAACTGAACGGAAACCATCGATGTCGAAATAATATTCGTAGAGATTCGGGGCCATCGGCTCGCTTTTCCATGACCAGACGCCATTTTTCTCTTTCGTCATATCATGGGAAACCTGGCTTTCAGGCATTGACCCCGTCACCACGGAGACTCGCGTTGCGCCGGGTGCAAACAGGCGAAACGTAATGCTTTTATCCGCATTAACCTGGGTCACATAGTGGCTGACCGGGGTAGTCTGGTCAGGTGTGACCGGCAACGGTGCGGCAATAACGTCTGTTCCAGTACCGATCCCGATGCTGATGGCCATCGCCAGGCACGCTAATGAATTTTTCATATACCATCCTTTGCTGTTTTTTCGTCTCACGTTAGCGCGTTTCGAACGTCAGGCAACGGATGAAGGGGAAAATTGTGATTACACTAGAAATAACAACGCCGGTGAGTACCGGCGTTGTTATCAGATGACAGGATTACTCTTTCGGATCTTTACCCGCCAGCAGCTTGTCCAGCTCGTCGCCGCCCACGTGACGGAAGTCCTGACCCTTCACGAAGTAGAAAATGTATTCGCAAATGTTCTGGCAGCGGTCACCGATACGCTCGATAGAACGCGCGCAGAACAGGGCCGTCAGCACGCTCGGGATCGTACGGGAATCTTCCATCATGTAGGTCATCAGCTGGCGCACGATGCCTTCATACTCCTGATCGACCTTCTTGTCTTCACGGTAGATACGCACCGCTTCGTCCAGATCCATCCGCGCAAAGGCATCCAGCACGTCGTGCAGCATCTGCACGGTGTGGCGGCCCAGTGACTCCAGGCTGACCAGCAGCGGCTGATGCTGCTGCGAAAACTTCTCCAGCGCGGTGCGGCAGATTTTATCGGCGACGTCACCAATACGTTCCAGCTCGGCGATGGTTTTGATGATCGCCATCACCAGACGCAGGTCGCTCGCCGTCGGCTGACGTTTCGCGATAATGCGCACGCAGGCTTCGTCGATAGCCACTTCCATCATGTTGACGTTTTTATCGCCTTCAATGACGCGCTTCGCCAGCTCGCTGTCCTGGTTGTGCATCGCCGTAATCGCATCAGAAAGCTGCTGCTCGACCATGCCGCCCATGGTCATCACCTGGGTGCGAATGCTTTCCAGCTCTGCGTTGAACTGGCCGGAAATGTGTTTATTAAGATTGAGGTTGTCCATGGTTTCTCCACATGCACTAAGGCAAATCAACCGTAGCGGCCAGTAATATAATCTTCGGTTTGTTTCTTCGCGGGCTTAGTGAACAGATCGTCCGTGTTACTGAACTCAATCAATTCACCCAGGTACATAAACGCCGTGTGATCGGAGCAACGCGCAGCCTGCTGCATGTTGTGGGTCACGATAACCACGGTGTAATCCTGCTTCAGCTCGGTGATCAGTTCTTCAATACGACCGGTTGAAATCGGGTCCAGCGCTGAACACGGCTCATCCAGCAGCAACACTTCCGGGCGGATCGCAATACCGCGCGCAATGCACAGACGCTGCTGCTGACCACCGGAGAGAGAGTACCCGCTCTGGTGCAACTTATCTTTGGTTTCGTTCCATAATGCGGCCTTGGTCAAAGCCCACTGCACGCGCTCATCCATATCGGCACGGGAGAGCTTTTCAAACAGGCGAACGCCAAAGGCGATGTTGTCATAAATGGACATCGGGAATGGCGTGGGTTTCTGGAACACCATCCCCACTTTCGCGCGCAGCAGGGCAATATCCTGAGCCTGGGTCAGAATGTTTTCACCGTCGAGGATGATTTCCCCTTCAGCACGCTGCTCCGGATAGAGCGAATACATTTTGTTAAAGGTACGCAGCAGCGTGGATTTCCCACAGCCGGACGGACCGATAAATGCCGTGACCTGGTTCTTCGCGATATCCAGGTTGATGTTCTTCAGGGCATGGAATTTGCCGTAGTAGAAGTTCAAATCACGAACCTGAATCTTACCCGGGGCAGTATCAACCATACTCATTGACTCATTTCCTCATTCGGCGCCGCGAGCTGCCGCGCCGTAAAAAATTAACCGTGTTTCTTCTTCGCGAAAATGACGCGCGCCAGAATGTTCAGCAACAGTACGCAAAGGGTAATGATCAGCACCCCGGCCCAGGCCAGCTGCTGCCATTCCGCGAAGGGGCTCATCGCAAATTTAAAGATCGTCACCGGTAGGTTGGCGATCGGCTGCATCATGTCCGTGCTCCAGAACTGGTTGGAGAGGGACGTAAACAGCAGCGGTGCCGTTTCACCCGCAATACGCGCCACCGCCAGCAGGATACCGGTCATGATCCCGGAGACCGACGCCTTCAGCGTAATCGCAGAGATCATCTTCCATTTTGGCGTACCCAGCGCGTAAGCCGCTTCACGCAGGCTGTCCGGCACCAGTTTTAGCATGTTCTCGGTGGTTCGAATCACAATCGGCACCTGCAGCAGCGCCAGCGCAATGACGCCCGCCCAGCCGGAGAAGTGTTCCATCTGCGCCACCACGACGGTATAAACGAACAGACCTACGACGATAGACGGGGCTGACAGCAAAATGTCGTTAATGAAACGAATGACTTCCGCCAGCAAGGATTTACGACCGTATTCCGCCAGGTAGATGCCCGCCATGATGCCCAGCGGCGTGCCGAAGACCGTGGCCCAGAGGATCAGCAACCCGCTGCCCGCCAGGGCATTCGCCAGGCCACCACCCGCCGTGTTCGGCGGCGGCGTCATTTCGGTGAACAGCGAGAGTGACATTCCGTCAATCCCGCGAACGACCGTTGAGAAGAGGATCCAGACAAGCCAGAACAGACCGAATGCCATCGTCGCCATAGAGAGCGTCAGGGCAATGCGGTTTTTCATGCGGCGTCTGGCCTGCATTTTGCGGCGGGATTCCGCCAGTTCAGCAGTAGCTTGCATTTCGAGAGTGGCCATTAGCGTGCTCCCTCATTTTTAGCGAGACGCATAATCATCAGCTTGGAAATCGCCAGAACAATGAAGGTAATAACGAACAGAATCAGACCCAGCTCCATCAGCGCCGCGACGTGCAGACCCGATTCCGCTTCCGCAAATTCGTTTGCCAGCGCAGAGGTAATACTGTTACCCGGCATATAAAGCGACGCGCTGTCGAGCTGATAGGTGTTACCGATGATGAAGGTGACCGCCATGGTTTCACCCAGTGCACGACCCAGGCCCAGCATCACGCCCCCGATCACCCCATTTTTGGTGAACGGAAGAACAATGCGCCAGATCACTTCCCAGGTGGTGCAGCCGATGCCGTAGGCCGACTCTTTCATCATCACCGGCGTTTGTTCGAAGACATCGCGCATGACCGCCGCAATGTACGGAATAATCATGATGGCGAGGATCACACCCGCCGCCAGAATGCCGATACCGAAAGCCGGGCCAGAGAACAGGGCCCCCACAAACGGAATGGCAGAGAGGACGTTACCCACCGGTTCCTGGAAGTACGTGGCGAACAGCGGCGCAAAGATAAACAGACCCCACATGCCGTAGACGATACTTGGGATGGCCGCCAGCAGTTCGATGGCGATACCCAATGGGCGACGCAGCCAGCCCGGCGCCAGCTCCGTCAGGAACAGGGCGATACCGAAACTTACCGGAACCGCAATCAGCAGGGCGATGAACGAGGTCACCAGCGTGCCGTAAATCGGCACCAGTGCACCGTAGATATCGTTCGGCGCATCCCACTCTTTACTCCACAGGAAGGAGAAACCGAATTTCTGGATGCTCGGCCAGGAGGAGAAAATCAGAGACACGATAATGCCGCCCAGCAGCAATAGCACAATCAGCGCAGCCAGTTTGACCAGCGCGCTGAAAATCATGTCACCTTTTTTACCCGGAGGGTTAAATGCAGGCTTGGTTGCAGCCATAAATTACTCTTCTGTTTGAGACGTTTTTACGAATATGCCCGGTGGCGCTGACGCTTACCGGGCCTACAGAGTAAACCGTAGGGCGGGTAAGCGCAGCGCCACCCGCCATCTTCGTTAAA
This sequence comes from Enterobacter sp. EC_64, assembly GCF_019584165.1. Taxonomy (NCBI): domain Bacteria; kingdom Pseudomonadati; phylum Pseudomonadota; class Gammaproteobacteria; order Enterobacterales; family Enterobacteriaceae; genus Enterobacter; species Enterobacter sp. EC_64. The sequence continues at coordinate 31,441 of NZ_VDAS01000015.1, read as the reverse complement.
TATATCCTGTTAGTACAGCGCTTTACCGCTGCTGTCTTTCACGTTGGTTTTCCATGCAGCGCGAATCTGCTCAACCACGTTGTCTGGCAGGGTGGCGTAATCCAGAGCGTTAGCCTGTTTGCCGCCGTTTTTGTATGCCCAGTCGAAGAACTTCAGCACTTCAGCGCCCTGTTCAGGTTTCTTCTGCTCTTTGTGCACCAGGATGAAGGTGGTAGAGGTGATTGGCCACGCTCCTTCGCCCTTCTGGTTAGTCAGATCCTGCGCGAAGGATTTGCTCCAGTCAGCGCCTTTGGCGGCGTTAGCAAAGTTCTCTTCGGTCGGGCTAACCGGTTTGCCGTCGGCAGACACCAGTTTGGTGTAGGACAGGTTGTTCTGCTTCGCGTACGCATACTCTACGTAGCCAATGGAGCCAGGCAGACGCTGTACGAACGCGGCGATACCGTCATTACCTTTACCGCCCAGACCGGTAGGCCAGTTAACGGTAGAGCCGGAGCCGACTTTAGATTTCCACTCTTCGTTCACTTTCGCCAGGTAGCTGGTGAACACGAAAGAGGTACCAGAACCATCCGCGCGGCGAACCACGGCGATGTTCTGGGAAGGCAGCTTCAGGCCTGGGTTGAGTTTGGCGATCGCTTCGTCATCCCATTTTTTGATTTTGCCCAGGTAGATGTCACCCAGGGTTTTGCCGTCCAGCACCAGCTCACCCGACTTCACGCCCGGCAGGTTGATCGCCAGAACCACGCCACCGATCACGGTAGGGAACTGGAACAGGCCTTCCTGAGCCAGTTTGTCATCAGACAGCGGAGCATCTGATGCGCCGAAATCAACCGTGTTCGCGGTAATTTGTTTTACGCCACCGGAGGAGCCGATACCCTGATAGTTAACCTTGTTACCGGTTTCTTTCTGGTAGGTATCCGCCCATTTGGCATACACCGGCGCAGGGAAGGTTGCACCAGCGCCAGTCAGGCTTGCTTCTGCAAATACAGAGAACGCGCTCAGAGATAAGGTCGCGGCGACAACAGTTGCGACAGTGGTACGCATAACTTTCATAATGTCTCCTGCAAGATTTTCGTAAATCGTTGTTTAGTGGCTACGATGAGCAAAATAGGACAAACAGGTGACAGATAAATGTACGAATTATGACAGTTTTATGACAATGAAAATTTCACTTAAAAATAAGCAAAATAAAGCTTAATTTTCATCGTGTTAGCCACTTTTATGACGAACCGTTTTCAGAAATATTTTCTTTATGTGACACTGAAAAAAGTAGCTGAAGATAACAAATTGTCATTATTAAAAACGTGAACGAATTGATTAAAAACAAACCAGGCGGGATAAAAAAGCTCCACCCGAAGGTGGAGCCTGAAGGGATTATTCTACAGTAACCGATTTCGCCAGGTTACGCGGCTGGTCAACGTCGGTGCCTTTGATCAGCGCCACGTGATAGGCCAGTAGCTGCAACGGAACGGTGTAGAAGATCGGCGCAATCACCTCTTCCACATGCGGCATCTCGATGATGTGCATGTTGTCGCTGCTGGCGAAACCGGCATCTTTATCAGCAAAGACGTACAGCACGCCGCCACGGGCGCGGACTTCTTCGATGTTGGACTTCAGTTTTTCCAGCAGTTCGTTGTTCGGTGCCACGACGATAACCGGCATATCCGCGTCAATCAGCGCCAACGGACCGTGCTTCAGCTCGCCTGCCGCATAGGCTTCAGCGTGAATGTAAGAGATCTCTTTCAGCTTCAGCGCGCCTTCCAGCGCAATCGGATACTGATCGCCACGGCCCAGGAACAGGGCGTGATGTTTGTCAGAGAAATCTTCCGCCAGAGCTTCAATGCGTTTGTCCTGAGACAGCATCTGCTCAATACGGCTCGGCAGCGCCTGCAGACCGTGAACGATGTCATGCTCAACAGAGGCATCTTCACCTTTCAGACGCGCCAGTTTCGCCACCAGCATCAGCAGAACCGTCAGCTGAGTGGTAAACGCCTTGGTGGAGGCCACGCCGATTTCGGTACCCGCTTTGGTCATCAGCGCCAGATCGGATTCACGCACCAGCGATGAGCCCGGGACGTTACAGATGGCCAGAGAACCCAGATAACCCAGCTCTTTAGAGAGACGCAGCGCCGCCAGGGTATCTGCCGTTTCACCTGACTGGGAAAGGGTGATCATCAGGCTGTTACGACGCACGGCAGATTTGCGATAGCGGAACTCAGACGCAATTTCTACGTCGCACGGCACGCCCGCCAGAGATTCAAACCAGTAGCGAGAGACCATACCGGAGTTGTAGGAGGTGCCGCAGGCCACGATCTGAATATGCTCGACCTTGCTGAGCAGTTCGTTCGCGTTTGCGCCCAGCTCGCTCAGATCCACTTCACCATGGCTGATGCGCCCGGTCAGGGTGTTTTTGATGGCGTTTGGCTGCTCGTAAATCTCTTTCTGCATGTAGTGACGGTAAGCGCCTTTGTCGCCCGCGTCGTACTGCAGATTCGATTCGATCTCCTGACGTTTCACCTGCTCGCCTTTGGTATCGAACACGGTTACGCTGCGGCGAGTCACTTCGGCGATATCCCCCTCTTCGAGGAAGATAAAGCGACGCGTTACCGGCAGCAGTGCCAGCTGATCGGAAGCGATAAAGTTTTCACCCATGCCCAGGCCGATAACCATCGGGCTACCGGAACGCGCGGCCAGCAGCGTTGACGGGTCGCGGGAATCCATGATCACCGTACCGTACGCACCGCGCAGCTGAGGAATAGCACGCAGCACCGCATCACGCAGCGTACCGCCCTGCTCAAGTTCCCAGTGCACCAGGTGAGCAATCACTTCGGTGTCAGTTTCAGAGACGAAGGTGTAGCCGCGCGCTTTCAGTGCTTCACGCAGCGGTTCGTGGTTTTCGATAATGCCATTGTGCACGACCACGATGTGTTCAGACACATGCGGGTGCGCGTTGCCTTCAGACGGTTCGCCGTGCGTCGCCCAGCGGGTGTGCGCAATACCGGTTCCCCCGTGCAGCGGATGTTCTTCCGCGGCCTGGGCCAGCATCTGCACTTTACCGAGACGACGCAGACGGGTCATATGACCTTCTGCATCGACGACAGCCAGACCGGCAGAGTCGTAACCACGGTATTCCAGACGACGTAAACCTTCGAGAAGGATTTCAGCAATATCACGCTGCGCAACTGCGCCAACAATTCCACACATAATTTATATTCCGAATTTAGGCATTATGCCTGCGTTGTCGCTGACCTGTATTTGCCCTTTCCGGGCACCCCGAGCCTTGTAGAGAGTGGGGTTATTTTTATGGGTACTGCTTGTGGGGGGAGATATATATTTATCTCCTCTCCCGGGTTTGCCTGATGACGGCTACGCCTTATCAGGCCTACTCAATCGTAGGGCGGGTAAGCGTAGCGCCCCCCGCCTTGTTGTTACTTTTTCTTCACCGGGCGTTTCCAGCCCTGCTTGCTGACCTGCGGAACGCGGCTTAATACCAGCTCGTTCTCGGCCACATCGCGCGTTACGGTTGTTCCAGCGGCAATGGTCACCCCGTTACCCACGGTAACAGGCGCCACCAACTGCGTATCGGAGCCAACGAACACGTCATCACCAATGATCGTTTTAAACTTATTGGCGCCGTCATAGTTACAGGTAATCGTCCCTGCACCAATATTCACGTTATTGCCAATTTCCGCGTCGCCCAGATAGGTCAGATGACCGGCTTTAGAGCCTTTACCCAGACGCGCTTTTTTCATCTCCACGAAGTTACCCACGTGAGCGCCTTCCAGCAGCTCAGCACCCGGGCGCAAACGCGCAAACGGGCCGATGGTACAGGCCACATCCAGACGGGCATCTTCCACCACGCTGTACGGGCTGATTTCACAGTCGTCACCAATGACGCTGTTTTTGATCACGCAGCCAGCGCCAATTTTGACGCGGTTGCCCAGCGTGACGTGACCTTCGAGGATAACGTTAGTATCAATTTCAACGTCGCGCCCGTGAGATAACGTGCCACGCAGATCGAAACGCGCCGGATCGCGCAGCATCACGCCAGCCAGAAGGAGTCTCTCGGCCTGTTCGGACTGATAAACGCGCTCAAGACGGGAGAGTTGAAGACGGTTGTTCACCCCTTCGGTTTCGCTGATGCGCGCCGGATGGACCGCCGCAATCTCGCGCCCTTCCAGGTATGCCATCGCAATAATGTCGGTGATGTAGTATTCACCCTGGGCGTTATTGTTATTGAGCTTCGACAGCCAGCGCTTCATATCCGCACCATTGGCAATCAGGATACCGGTGTTGATCTCCTGAATCTGACGCTGCGCCTCGCTGGCATCTTTATGCTCAACAATACCCGTAACGTTGCCGTTTTCACGGGTGATACGGCCATAACCGGTTGGATCGTCCAGCACGACGGTTAATAAACCGATGCCGCCCTGCGGTTTGGCTTCACGCAGGCGAGTCAGCGTTTCAACGGAGATCAGCGGGACATCGCCGTAGAGCATCAAAATGTCTTCGTCATCCGCAAAGAAGGGCGCTGCCTGCTGCATGGCATGGCCTGTACCCAACTGCTCGGCCTGAAGCACCCAGTTGAGCTTGTCGTCGCTCAGCGTCTTTTTAAGCAGATCGCCGCCGTGGCCGTAGACCAGGTGGACCTGACTGGCGCCCAATTCATTCGCTGCATCAATGACGTGCTGCACCATTGGCTTTCCTGCAAGCGTGTGAAGCACTTTAGGCAGGTCGGAATACATGCGGGTCCCTTTGCCTGCGGCAAGGATCACCACGCTCATCGCACTGTTTGACATACGCATCCTGACGGTTGTTTGAGTGAGAAGTAAAAACGTTTGATGCTTAAAATTCTACATCTTTTTCATCATGAATTAAGGCCGAAAAAAAAAGCCAGCCTGGTATCCAGACTGGCTTTTGTGCTTTTCAAGCCGGTGTTACATCGCTTTTTTGGTCAACTCGATAACGCGCAGTTTCGCGATCGCTTTGGCCAGCTCCGCAGACGCCTGAGCGTAATCCACGTCGCCATGAGAGCTGCTAATGTGCTCTTCAGCCTTACGCTTCGACTCCAGGGCTCGCGCTTCGTCGAGATCCTGGCCACGAATAGCGGTATCGGCCAGAACGGTCACACTGCCAGGCTGCACTTCAAGAATGCCGCCGGACAGATAGATAAACTCTTCGTGACCGAACTGTTTAACGATGCGGATCATACCAGGCTTAATGGCGGTGAGCAGCGGTGCGTGACCCGGGAAGATACCCAGTTCACCTTCACTACCCGTTACCTGGATTTTCTCGACCAGACCAGAGAACATTTGTTGCTCTGCGCTGACGACGTCCAGGTGGTAAGTCATTGCCATATCACCCTCCGATTAAGGCGTTAAAGTTTTTTGGCTTTTTCCACAGCTTCTTCGATGGAACCAACCATGTAGAACGCCTGCTCTGGCAGGTGATCGTATTCGCCTTCCATGATGCCTTTAAAGCCACGGATGGTGTCTTTCAGGGAAACGTATTTACCCGGAGAACCGGTGAATACTTCCGCAACGAAGAACGGCTGGGACAGGAAGCGCTGGATCTTACGCGCACGTGCTACCACCAGTTTGTCTTCTTCAGACAGTTCATCCATACCCAGGATGGCGATGATGTCTTTCAGTTCCTGGTAACGCTGCAGCAGGGACTGTACGCCACGCGCGGTGTCGTAGTGTTCCTGACCAACAACCAGTGGATCCAGCTGACGGCTGGTGGAGTCCAGCGGGTCAACGGCTGGGTAGATACCCAGAGACGCGATCTGACGGCTCAGTACCACGGTTGCATCTAAGTGCGCAAAGGTGGTGGCTGGAGATGGGTCAGTCAAGTCATCCGCAGGTACGTATACCGCCTGAACGGAGGTGATAGAACCGGTTTTGGTAGAGGTGATACGTTCCTGAAGAACACCCATCTCTTCCGCCAGCGTTGGCTGATAACCTACCGCTGAAGGCATACGACCCAGCAGTGCAGATACTTCAGTACCGGCCAGGGTGTAACGATAGATGTTATCAACGAACAGCAGAACGTCACGGCCTTCGTCACGGAACTTCTCAGCCATCGTCAGGCCGGTCAGCGCAACGCGCAGACGGTTTCCAGGTGGCTCGTTCATCTGGCCGTAAACCAGGGATACTTTGTCCAGAACGTTGGAGTCGGTCATTTCGTGGTAGAAGTCGTTACCCTCACGAGTACGTTCACCTACGCCCGCAAACACAGAGTAACCGGAGTGCTCGATCGCGATGTTACGGATCAGCTCCATCATGTTTACGGTTTTACCTACACCCGCACCACCGAACAGACCCACTTTACCGCCCTTCGCAAACGGACACATCAGGTCGATAACTTTGATACCGGTTTCCAGCAGTTCCTGAGAGCTGGACAGCTCTTCGTAGGAAGGTGCCGCGCGGTGGATAGCCCAACGCTCTTCTTCACCGATGTCGCCTTTCATGTCGATTGGCTGACCCAATACGTTCATGATACGACCCAGTGTTGCTTTACCTACCGGGACTTCGATCGGGTGCTCAAGGTCTTTGACTTCCAGACCACGACGCAGACCGTCGGAAGAACCCATCGCGATGGTACGCACGATACCGCCGCCGAGCTGCTGCTGAACTTCCAGCACCAGGCTCTCGTTACCATTCTGTACCTCAAGCGCGTCGTACACGCGTGGTACGGCGTCCTGAGGGAACTCGACGTCCACCACGGCGCCGATTACCTGGACAATCTTTCCAGTAGCCATCTTGAATCCTCTACGTAATTCGTAAACCTGGTTAAACCGCGGCGGCCCCCGAGACGATCTCGGTGAGTTCCTGAGTAATGCTGGCCTGACGAGCTTTGTTGTAAACCAACTGCAGCTCTTTAATCAGGCTGCCGCCATTATCGGTCGCGGCTTTCATCGCCACCATTCGTGCGGCCTGCTCGCTGGCCAGGTTTTCTACAACGCCCTGATAAACCTGAGATTCAACGTAACGACGCAGCAGGGTATCCAGCAGCGGTTTCGGATCGGGTTCATACAGGTAATCCCAGGCTTTTTGCTTCAGCTCGTCATCTTCTGATGCCGGTAACGGCAGCATCTGAGTGAGCGTTGGAACCTGAGACATGGTGTTAATGAATTTGTTGCTGACAACGTACAGTCTGTCCAGACGGCCTTCATCATAGGCCTGCAACATCACTTTAACCGGTCCGATCAGTTCGGACAGGGACGGGTTATCACCCATACCGGTCACCTGAGCGACAATGTTGCCACCAACGGAGTTAAAGAAAGAGACGCCTTTAGAGCCGATCATTGCGATATCGCACTGAACGCCTTTTTCAGACCATGCTTTCATATCCGCCAGCAGTTTTTTGAACAGGTTAATGTTCAAGCCGCCACACAGACCACGGTCGGTCGACACCACCAGGTAGCCCACGCGCTTAACGTCGCGTTCTTCCAGGTAAGGGTGCTTATATTCCAGATTACCGTTTGCAAGGTGACCAATCACTTTGCGCATGGTTTCTGCATAAGGACGGCTGGCCGCCATGCGATCCTGCGATTTACGCATTTTGGAAGCGGCGACCATCTCCATCGCTTTAGTGATCTTTTGCGTGTTCTGGACGCTTGCGATCTTACTACGTATCTCTTTTGCGCCGGCCATGAGCTTCTCCTCAATGCCAGGCGGCTTGTCCTGAGACAAGCCGCCGGACGATTACCAGGATTGGGTTGCTTTGAAGGAATCGAGGATAGCTTTCAGCTTGCCTTCGATTTCGTCGTTATAGCCACCGGTCTGGTTGATCTCTTGCATCAGCGGAGCGTGATCACGGTCGACGTAAGCCAGCAGAGCGGCTTCGAAGCTACCGATTTTCGCCAGTTCCACATCTTCGAGGTAACCGCGTTCAGCCGCGAACAGTACCAGGCCCTGCTGAGCAACAGACATTGGTGCGTACTGTTTCTGCTTCAGCAGCTCGGTCACTTTCTGACCGTGGCTCAGCTGTTTACGGGTTGCTTCGTCCAGATCGGATGCGAACTGAGAGAACGCAGCCAGTTCGCGATACTGTGCCAGCGCGGTACGGATACCACCGGACAGTTTCTTGATGATCTTGGTCTGAGCAGCACCACCCACACGGGATACGGAGATACCCGGGTTAACCGCCGGACGAATACCGGAGTTAAACAGGTTGGTTTCCAGGAAGATCTGACCATCGGTAATGGAGATTACGTTGGTCGGAACGAACGCAGAAACGTCACCCGCCTGGGTTTCAATGATCGGCAGCGCGGTCAGAGAGCCCGTTTTACCCTTCACTTCACCTTTGGTGAAGTTCTCGACGTATTCCGCGTTAACGCGGGAAGCACGCTCCAGCAGACGAGAGTGGAGGTAGAATACGTCGCCAGGGAACGCTTCACGTCCAGGTGGACGACGGAGCAGCAGGGAAACCTGACGATAAGCAACAGCCTGTTTAGACAGGTCATCGTATACGATCAGCGCATCTTCACCGCGGTCACGGAAGTATTCGCCCATTGCGCAACCGGCGTATGGTGCCAGGTATTGCAGTGCAGCAGATTCAGACGCGGTCGCCACAACAACAATGGTGTTAGACAACGCGCCGTGCTCTTCCAGTTTACGAACCACGTTAGAAATGGTGGACGCTTTCTGGCCGATGGCCACGTACACACATTTGATGCCGGAGTCACGCTGGTTGATGATGGCGTCGATTGCCATCGCGGTTTTACCGGTCTGACGGTCACCGATGATCAGTTCACGCTGACCACGACCGATTGGGATCATGGCGTCAACGGACTTATAACCTGTCTGAACAGGCTGATCTACGGACTGACGGTCGATAACGCCTGGTGCGATAACTTCGATTGGGGAGAAGCCATCGTGCTCAACCGGACCTTTACCGTCGATTGGCGCACCCAGGGTGTTAACAACGCGACCCAGCAGGCCACGGCCAACCGGTACTTCCAGAATACGGCCAGTACACTTAACCTTCATGCCTTCGGCGAGGTCAGCGTATGGACCCATCACAACTGCACCAACGGAGTCGCGCTCCAGGTTCAGTGCGATAGCGTAACGGTTACCCGGCAGGGAAATCATCTCACCCTGCATACAATCGGCCAGGCCGTGGATGCGGATAACACCGTCACTTACAGAAACAATAGTACCTTCGTTGTGAGCTTCACTCACAACATTGAACTGAGCAATGCGCTGCTTGATCAGTTCGCTGATTTCGGTGGAATTCAGTTGCATGCTCCAGTCCCCTTAAGACTGCAAGACGTCTGCAAGGCGCTCAAGACGGCCGCGTACGCTGCCATCAATGACCATATCACCCGAGCGGATGATTACGCCTGCCATTACAGACTTATCGATTTTGCAATTCAGCTTAACTTTGCGTGACAGACGTTTTTCCATCGCGGCGGTAATTTTCGCAAGCTGTTCGTCACTCAGTTCAGTCGCAGAAGTCACTTCGACTTCAGCGGTAGCTTCACTAAGGGCACGTAAGTGCTCAAACTGCTCGAGAACATCCGGGAGCACACGGAGACGACCATTCTCTGCCATCACCTTAATCAGGTTCTGGCCGTTGGCATCCAGTTGCTCTCCGCACACGGCGATAAACGACGCGGCGAGGGTTTCAGGTGCTAACGCACCGGAAAGCAACTCGGCCATTTGTTCGTTTTTCGTCACCTCAGCGGCAAACGCCAGCATATTCTGCCAGCGATCGACATTTTGGTGTTCGATAGCAAAGTCAAAAGCTGCTTTGGCGTAGGGGCGAGCTACCGTAACAAATTCAGACATCAGCCCCTCCCTCCTTACAGTTCAGCGACAAGTTTGTCCACGATGTCGCTGTTAGCAGCTTCATCCACGGAACGTTCGATGATCTTCTCGGCGCCAGCAACAGCCAGAATCGCAACCTGCTTACGCAGTTCTTCACGAGCACGTTTACGCTCAGCTTCAATTTCAGCCTGAGCCTGTGTCACGATCTTAGTACGTTCCTGTTCTGCTTCAGCTTTCGCTTCGTCCAGGATCTGCGAACGGCGTTTGTTAGCCTGTTCGATGATAACCTGAGCTTCCGCTTTCGCTTTTTTCAGCTGGTCTGTCGCGTTGGCCTGTGCAAGGTCCAAATCTTTCTTAGCGCGTTCTGCAGAAGCCAGACCGTCAGCAATTTCTTTCTGACGTTTTTCGATGGCTGCCATTAAAGGCGGCCATACATACTTCATGCAGAACCAGACAAAGAGAATAAACGCGATGGCCTGGCCGAGGATTGTTGCGTTCATGTTCACAGCACAATACCTCTTTAATATCTGTGGCTTAGGGTTTTAAAACTACTACTACGCGACAGCAAACATCACGTACAGACCCAGACCTACAGCGATCATTGGGATAGCATCCACCAGACCCATAACGATAAAGAACTGAGTACGCAGCAGAGGAATCAGATCAGGTTGACGCGCAGCGCCTTCCAGGAATTTGCCCCCGAGGATGCCGATACCGATCGCAGCACCGATAGCCGCCAGACCCATCATCACAGCGGCAGCCATGTACAGCAGATCCATATTCAGGTTTTCCATGACAGTCTCCAGTTTGTTTCAATTAAAACGTAGTAGTGTTGGTAAAAAATCAGTGCTCTTCAGACGCCATCGACAGATAGACGATCGTCAGAACCATGAAGATAAAGGCTTGCAGCGTAATGATCAGGATGTGGAAAATGGCCCACGGCACATTCAGAACCCACTGTGACCACCACGGCAGAAGACCCGCGATCAGAATGAAAATCAGCTCACCCGCATACATGTTGCCGAACAGTCGCAGACCCAGTGAAACAGGTTTGGACAGCAGGCTAACGCCTTCCAGGATCAGGTTGACCGGAATAAACGCCCAGTGGTTGAACGGCTGCAAGGTAAGCTCTTTCACAAAGCCGCTTACGCCTTTCATTTTGATGCTGTAGAAAAGAATCAGGATAAACACGCCCAGCGCCATCGACAGGGTGATGTTCACGTCCGCAGACGGTACAACACGCAGTGCAGGCAGGCCGAAGATGTGCTCGCCAATAAACGGCAGCAGATCGATTGGCAGCAGGTCCATCAGGTTCATCAGGAAGACCCAAACGAACACGGTCAGCGCCAGCGGAGCAATCAGCTTGCTCTTGCCATGGTACATGTCTTTGACGCTGCCATGGACGAAGCCGATGATCATTTCGATGAAGGTCTGGAATTTCCCTGGTACACCGCTGGTCGCTCGTTTAGCAACACCGCGGAACATGGCCAGGAACAGAAGACCCAAAACCACCGAGAAGAACATGGAGTCGATGTTGATCGTCCAGAAGGTGGCCGGGGGGTTATGTGGATCCACCAGCGAGAATGTACGCAGGTCCAGCTGAAGGTTATTCAGATGGTGACCTATGTAATCCTGCGGCGTCATATTTTCTGAAGCCATGATGCCTTTTACCCTTTGTTATTGATTACAGCTGGAGCCAGAACTTGTACCACCAGCACCAAAACCCACGTTGCTATCAGCGGCATGAAGACCACTTTCAAAACCGCCAGCGCCATCACCAGTAGAGCAAAGGTCAGCAACACCTTACACACTTCGCCGAGGGCGAAGGACCAGGCCACGCGGCCTTTGGCAGGTGTATGCGCCTGATGACGCCAGGCAAAAATCATAAACAACACGTTTGGCAGCACAACCGCCAAACCCCCGCACACGGCGGAGATGCCCCAGAAGGGGTCTTTGAGGCTAAACAGCAGTCCACTTGCTATCACAGCCAGAAACTGAATGAACAGAAGCTTACGAGCAACGTTTCTACTCAAGAGCGACACAGACATCACGTTTTTACTCCTGCTCCCTTCGAGGTATGCCGCGTGTCGTATAAAACGTCCTTTAAGGCTCAGAGTCAAGCATCAAAAAGCGGTCAAATTATACGGTGCGCACCCGTGATTTCAAACATTAAGTAGCGAAAAGGTGAATAAATGTTTAAATATTTTTCCCCACCGCTATTTTTTAACTTTCGCTGAAAGCGTCAACCTTCGACCAAAACTGCAAACAGCGCGAAAACGTTGTCGATAAAGCGTGCACGAGATCACAAAACACACATTTGCGATAAGGTTGTATTTATCAAAGGCGCAAATCGCAGAAATTTATCTTTATGAAATTAAACGCAAAATGTCGCAACTATTTTCAAAACAGCCCAGTACACAATAAAAACCTTTTATTGACATTCTTAATAAATAATTAACATTGCGTTCTGGTTACTGCCTTCCACTTTTAGCAGACTTATATTTTCAAAGATGACTATCTTCTCGGTGAATAACGATTGCTTCGTTAACCGGAAGAAAAACCTTAGTGAAGCAGAGGTTAAAAGCTCCTCGGTAAATCCCCGGTAGTTGTGCTGTTTTTTAACATGATAAGAACAGCACGAATTCCACATTTTTTATTAATTTTTTAAAAATTGTTTGGCTTAATTATCACCAGGTGTCGTTCGCCTTCGAGCTGAGGAATCTGTAATTTCTCAATAGACTCGACAGCAAAACCGTCCGGAAGCTGTTCAATCTCATCGCCTGGCAACTGCCCTTTCAGTGCATAAAAGCGGCCATTCTCCGCAGGTAAGTGCTTGCACCAGCTCACCATATCGTTGAGCGACGCAAATGCGCGGCTGATAACCCCGTCAAACGGCGGCTCTGCCGGGAACTCCTCTACCCTGCTCTGCACGGGCGTGATGTTTTCAGGCTTTAGCTCATGCTGTACCTGGCGTAAAAAGCGCACGCGTTTTCCAAGGCTGTCCAGCAGCGTGAAATGGCTCTCAGGGCGAACAATCGACAGCGGAATACCCGGCAGACCAGGTCCCGTCCCCACGTCGATAAAGCGTTCACCTTTCAGCCAGGGAGCAACCACGATGCTGTCGAGAATGTGGCGAACGAGCATCTCGTTGGGGTCGCGAACAGACGTCAGGTTGTACGCTTTGTTCCATTTGTTCAGCATATCGACATAGGCCACCAGCTGATTTTTCTGGTGATCGGTGAGCGAAATACCTGCCTGATCCAGCAGACGAGAGAGTTTGTTGAGCACGGTGAATACCTGTTGAGAGTTTTTTTGCCCGGTGGCGCTGCCGCTTACCGGGCCTACGAATAAGTAGGGCGGGTCAGCGAAGCGCCACCCGCCAAAAGCAATGTCAATTACGCGCTACGGCGCAGCATGCCCTGCTTTTTCAGCCACACCAGCAGGATCGAAATCGCCGCCGGGGTCACGCCCGAGATGCGGGATGCCTGACCGATCGACACCGGTTTGTGATCGTTCAGCTTGGCGATCACTTCGTTGGAAAGGCCCGTCACCTGGCGGTAGTCCAGCATTTCCGGCAGCAGCGTGTTTTCGTTACGCTGCTGTTTTTCGATCTCATCCTGCTGACGCGCGATGTAACCTTCGTACTTCACCTGGATCTCAACCTGCTCCGCCGCTTCAGCATCTTCCAAGCCCGGCGCGAACGCGGTCAGTTTGACCAGGTTCTCGTAGGTGACTTCTGGACGGCGCAGCAGATCTTCACCGCTGGCCTCGCGCGACAGCGGCGCGGTTAAGTGAGCGTTTACTTCAGCCGCGGTTTCCGCCTGCGGATTCACCCAGGTGGTTTTCAGACGCTGACGTTCCTGTTCAATGCGCTCCAGCTTCTCGTTGAAGCGCGCCCAGCGTTCGTCATCGACCAGACCGAGCTCGCGGCCCATTTCGGTCAGACGCAGGTCGGCGTTATCTTCACGCAGCATCAGGCGATATTCTGCGCGAGAGGTAAACATACGGTACGGTTCTTTGGTACCCAGCGTGCAGAGATCGTCAACCAGCACGCCCAGGTACGCCTGAGAACGGCCGGGTGCCCAGCCTTCTTTCTCGGCAGAGAAGCGCGCAGCGTTCAGGCCGGCAAGCAGGCCCTGTGCAGCCGCTTCTTCGTAGCCGGTGGTGCCGTTAATCTGACCCGCGAAGAACAGACCGTGGATGAATTTGCTCTCCAGAGTCGGCTTCAGGTCACGCGGATCGAAGAAATCGTACTCAATAGCGTAGCCAGGGCGAACGATTTTTGCGTTCTCCATACCCTGCATTGAGCGAACAATTTGCATCTGCACGTCGAACGGCAGGCTGGTGGAGATGCCGTTCGGGTAAATTTCGTTTGAGGTCAGCCCTTCCGGCTCCAGGAAGATCTGGTGCTGGTTGCGATCGGCAAAGCGCATCACTTTGTCTTCGATCGACGGGCAGTAGCGCGGACCGATCCCTTCGATCACGCCAGCGTACATCGGGCTACGATCGAGGTTATTGCGGATCACATCGTGGGTTTTCTCGTTGGTATGCGTGATATAGCACGGCACCTGCTGCGGATGCTGTGCCGCATTGCCCATGAACGAGAAGACCGGCATTGGGTTGTCACCGTGCTGTTGCGCCAGCACGCTGAAATCAATGGTACGCGCATCAATACGCGGCGGCGTACCGGTTTTCAGGCGGCTAACGCGCAGCGGCAGTTCGCGCAGACGGCGAGACAAGGGAATAGACGGCGGATCGCCAGCACGACCACCGCTGTAGTTATCCAGGCCGATATGAATTTTACCGTCCAGGAATGTCCCCACGGTCAACACCACGGCTTTGGCGCGGAATTTGAGGCCCATCTGGGTCACGGCGCCCACGACGCGATCGTTCTCAACGATAAGATCTTCGACCGCCTGCTGGAAGATCATCAGGTTCGGCTGGTTCTCCAGCGCGGTACGTACCGCCTGACGATAAAGTACGCGGTCTGCCTGTGCACGGGTCGCTCGAACAGCAGGCCCTTTGCTCGCGTTTAGTATCCTAAACTGGATGCCGGCATGATCGATCGCTTTCGCCATCAGGCCGCCAAGTGCATCCACTTCTTTTACCAGGTGTCCTTTCCCAATGCCGCCAATCGCCGGATTACAGGACATTTGTCCCAGCGTGTCGATATTGTGTGTCAAAAGCAGGGTCTGCTGACCCATTCGCGCTGCGGCCATTGCGGCCTCAGTGCCTGCGTGACCCCCGCCAATGATGATGACGTCAAAAGGATCCTGATAAAACATGGTGGTCTGCCTCGCGTAAAGCGGTAAGAAAATGGATTGAAGCCCGGGCCGTGGATTCTACTCAACTTTAGTCTTTCGAGAAAGCATTGGGATCCTGGGCTATTAAAAAGAAGATCTTTTTATTTAGAGATCTGTTCTATTGTGATCTCTTATTAGGATCGCGAACCCGTGTGGATAAGTCCGATCTCATAAAGAAGATCATGCAGTTAGAAAGGATCGTTTGCTGTGAATGATCGGTGATCCTGGACCGTATAAGCTGGGATCAGATCGCGACTTTATACACAGGTCAAAAACGGCGCTACGGTTGTTCTTTGGATAACTACGGGTTAATACGAGCTTTTAACCAGAGTTATCCACATCTGTTCGCGCGATCTTTAATCGTTTTTGAGTAAATTTTTCCATTCCGCGAGCCAGATCTCGGCTGGATCCTCCGGAATGTCATGATCGAGGGTGTTGATCTTGAGCGTTTCACCCAGCTGTTTTGCTCCGCAGGAGGTCACAGCGGCTTCGACTTTCTCTATTGCCCCGCAAAAGGTGTCATATTCACGACTGCCGATCCCTACTGCGCCAAAACGGACGTTTGACAGGTCGGGCTGCTGTTCCAGCAGTTCGTCATATAAAGGTTGCAGGTTATCCGGCAGATCGCCCGCGCCGTGCGTGGAGGTGATCAGCAGCCAGACCCCGTCAGTCGGGAGATCTTCCAGCAACGGGCCGTGCAGGGTTTCCGTAGAAAAGCCCGCCTCTTCCAGCTTTTCAGCCAGATGTTCCGCTACGTATTCTGCACCACCCAGGGTGCTGCCGCTGATAAGGGTAATGTCCGCCATTGATCGCTCGCTCAGATAAAGAGACGGCCATTGTACGCTGTGAACGAGTTGGGATCTACCTGTGGAAAATGTGGGAATGAATTTGCCCGATCACGGGCGGATGGTACGCATGATCGGGTTTTGCAGGGAGATCAGTGTCTCGGTGGACTGAATTTCATCGATTGTTTGGATCTTGTTGATAAGTACCTGCTGAAGGGCGTCGATGGAGCGGCACATGACCTTAATAAAGATGCTGTAGTGCCCGGTGGTGTAGTACGCCTCGGTGACTTCATCCAGCGCGTTCAGTTTCGCCAGGGCGGAGGGGTAGTCTTTGGCGCTTTTTAGAATGATGCCGATGAAGCAGCAGACGTCGTAACCCAGCTGCTTCGGGCTGACGTCAATGCGCGCGCCGGTAATGATCCCCGCCTGCTTCATCTTCTCTACGCGAACGTGAATGGTTCCCGGGCTGACGCCAAACTGTTTCGCCAGTTCGGCGTAGGCGGTACGGGCATTGGCCATTAACGCCTCCAGAATGCCGCGGTCGAGATTGTCGATCTGATAATTTTCCATAGCTTTTTCTTATGAAGATTAATGAATCACTCTATTCTAACGCCTTATTTTATCGAATCAAAAGTGAAGACGGCTTTTTGTTGATGGGTTATTGAATAAGGTGCCATTTCTGTTGCTTAATCAATATCAACAGGACGCAGGAGTATAAATAATGAAAACCGCTTACATCGCAAAACAACGCCAGATCAGTTTCGTAAAATCCCATTTTTCCCGCCAGCTTGAAGAGAAGCTTGGGCTGATTGAAGTCCAGGCCCCGATCCTCAGCCGCGTGGGTGACGGGACGCAGGATAACCTCTCTGGATGCGAAAAAGCGGTACAGGTGAAAGTGAAAACGCTGCCAGACGCCCAGTTCGAAGTGGTTCATTCACTGGCGAAGTGGAAGCGTCAGACCCTGGGACAACATGACTTCAGCGCGGGCGAAGGGCTCTACACGCACATGAAAGCCCTTCGCCCCGATGAAGACCGCCTGTCTCCCATTCATTCCGTTTACGTTGACCAGTGGGACTGGGAGCGCGTGATGGGCGACGGCGAGCGTCACGTCGGCACGCTGAAGTCTACCGTTGAGGCGATCTACGCCGGGATCAAAGCGACCGAAGCGGCCGTAAGCAAAGCGTTTGGTCTGGCACCGTTCCTGCCGGAAACGATCCACTTTGTACACAGCCAGGAATTGCTGACCCGTTTCCCGGATCTGGATGCCAAAGGCCGCGAGCGGGCGATCGCCAAAGAGCTCGGGGCGGTGTTCCTGATTGGGATCGGCGGCAAACTGTCTGATGGCAAACGCCACGACGTTCGTGCGCCGGATTATGATGACTGGAGCACCACCGGTGAGGGCGAATTTGCCGGGCTGAACGGCGATATTCTGGTCTGGAACCCGGTGCTGGAAGACGCATTCGAGCTTTCTTCTATGGGGATCCGCGTGGATGCTGAGGCGCTGAAGCGCCAGCTGGCGGTGACCGGCGATGAAGATCGTCTCAAACTGGAGTGGCACCAGGCGCTGCTGCGTGGGGAAATGCCGCAGACGATTGGCGGCGGTATCGGCCAGTCCCGTCTGACCATGCTGCTGCTTCAGCTGCCCCATATTGGTCAGGTGCAGTGTGGCGTCTGGCCGCAGCAGGTACGTGAAAGCGTCGGTTCTCTTCTGTAATTAACGCTGCCAGCGTCTGAGCAGGCGGCTACGCAACCCGGTATCAAAGCGCCAGATATGATCGAAGATGCGCATGATGCCGGGTTTTCCATGGGCGGACATCGCCACCGCATGAAAACGGTGCTGATGCACACGCTGTAATTCCTTCACTTTATTGACCACGTCATCCGGCAGCCGCTGGGCAATAAAATCGGATATCACTACCGCGTCAGCGTCATACCAGTCGCCGCCCTGCATCCGCTCTACGATGCTGCGAAAACAGCTGGCCAGATCGGTGCCGCCGCGAAAGCGCTGGCTCAGGAAGCGGATTGCCTGCTCGATCCCCTGCTGGTTCGTCAGCTCATAGCCCACGACTTCGCTGGAGAACAGCATGATGAAGCAGCGGCGGCGATCGGCGAGCGCCACGCGCATCAGCGCCAGACAGAACGCCTTTGCACACTGCTCGTTAAACCCCCCCATGGAGCCGGACGTATCCACGCTGACAATAAATGGCCCGCGCGGCTGTTCGTCGAAATCCTGATGAATGACCGGCCGCTGGCTGATTTTCTCGCGCCAGGCTTCACCGTGCAGCCGGTAGGTGAGGAGCTGCTTTTCCACCAGCCGACGGTAAAACTCGTACTCCAGCTCGGTCATCCCGAGCGTGCTCAGCTCGGTGGGCAGCAGGCGCAGGATGTCATCGCTCTGCTGGAGCCCGTCGACCTGCTCTGGAACGGTGGCCGGCTCACGCACCAGGGTGCGGAAGGTTTCCATCGGGGCATCTTTCTTTGGAACCGACTTTGCCTCCCTTGAACGTCCCAGCTGTTCTGCAAGCTTCATCAGCTCGGGCTGCTGCGCCAGAAAATCGCCGTACTTGACGATCAGCTGATAGTCCCCGCGCCGAAGCTGGCCGGCGCTCATATCCCAGAGACGCCCTGCCGCGTTCTCATTTTCCACCAGCACCTGCTCAAGCTGGCCGCTTAAGGTCATGCGTTCCTGAACTTCACTGAGCAGCTGTTCGCGCTCTTCATCCAGCAGCTGCTGGTTTAGCGTCGTGGCCTGCACCACCAGGCTGAGACGCCAGCGCTGTAAGAAGAGGGTGTGCAGTGCGGGAGTGAACGTGGCGTTGTCCGTGACCAGCCCCCGGGCCTGGCTGGCAAACGGGGAGTGGACCTTGTCGAGCAACGTCAGGGTTTGCGGAAGCTGGACGATAAACTGCGACGTGGAAAGTCGCTGGCACTGCTGATAGCAGGCCACTTCTTCCGTTAACTCAGGGGGGACTTCGGTCTCTTTAAACCGTTGACGCAGGTTATCCCGCCAGCGCGGAAGATCGTCGGTCATCGCCTTTTTGAGCTTCGGAAATTTTTCAAAGAAGGCCGCCAGCTGCGGTGAAGCCAGAAGGGTGATCACCACTTCTTCGATCAACCCTTCCTCGCTGACGGCCAGCATGACGTTAAGCGTATCCAGGGTTAGCATTGACGCGCCTGTTTGATCTGCGCGCTGACGTCCTGCAGGCTGGCTTCGATGCGGCCTAACCAGTCGCTATGGATAAAGAGGCATTTTTGCTGCTCGCTAAAGCGGGTGTGCTGCTGGTGCCATTCGGTGTCCAGCGCGTCCAGCTGCTGCTTAATCTCTTCAGGGACGCTCTCAGAGGCGGTTCCCGGAAGCGCAAGACGCGAGCCCTGCAGGCTGACGTCGCGGATCACCAGGTGCTGGCTGCTGTCTACTTCCATATTCAGCGGCTGCGCAAAACCGATGCCGTTGAGCTTTCCGCGGATCTCTCCGCCCTTATCCAGCCACTGCGCCAGCGTCTCGCGCTCAATCGTCACGTGCACCACCTGCATGTCATGCAGCTTGAGCGGCTGCTGGAGCAGCAGGGTCAGCGTCGTGCTGGTGAGTTCGGCGGGTAATTCATAGTGCGGTTTGCGGGCGAACATCCCCCCCAGGCGAATCACTTTCAGCGCGGTTTTATCACTTTGCTGCTGCTGAAGCTGGATGCGCCGCTGGGCAATCGCCCCCAGCTGATTGAGCATCGCCTGCTGTCCCCAGGCGTGTCCGGTCATCAAAACGTCGAGCTGCTGCTGCATCAGATTCATGCCTTCCGCGTCGTGCCAGAGGCAGTCTTTCAGCAGGATCAGATCGATGGGCGCAACGGCATCGCGACCGCTGAACAGGGCGCTGGCCTGCAGCAGGCGGATCGCTTTTTTCCAGCGGCGATCGGAGACATAGGGGGCAGAGGGCAGTAAATCAAGCTGCTGGCGCAGCATGAAGATCAGCTCGAAGACGGAATCAGGCAGCTTAATTTTACCGATCTCTTCCTGCCACTGGTAATACTCCTCGTCTGATACCTGCAATGACGCTGCTACCGGGTTCTCGTTCTCATCCTGCTGGCTGACCAGCATGGAACGGAAATTGGACTTATCCTGCACTTTGTCCAGCCACAGGCGGATCAGCATACGGTCATACAGCGCTTCCAGGCTGCTGTCGGCTTCAGGCAGTTCGTTTGAGGCGGCCACCAGCAGGCGCATCGGGATTTTCTCTTCACTGGCGCCGTTGCGGAACCGACGTTCGTTTATCGCCGTGAGCAGGGTGTTCAGAATGGCCGGGCCGGCTTTCCAGATCTCATCAAGGAAGACAATTTCTGCCTCAGGCAGATACCCCGTCGTCAGGCGCTCGTAGCGTCCTTCATCTTTCAGCGCCTGAATGGAAAGGGGGCCAAACACCTCTTCCGGGGTGGAAAAGCGGGTCATCAGGTATTCAAACGCGCGGGCGTTCTTAAAAGCAAACTTAAGCCTGCGGGCAATCAGGCTTTTGGCGATGCCCGGCGGCCCAAGCAGAAACACGCTTTCACCGCTCAATGCTGCCAGTAAACAGAGGCGAATGGCGTGGCTACGCTCGAAAAGGCCTTTCTCCAGCGCGCTGCTGAGGCGGGAAATTCTTTCTGCTAATAAATGTGAGTGAGCCATAATAGTTTTGCATCCTTTCGCCGTCGTGGCGGCCAATTGAAGCGAGTATAGACGTTTCAGTCAGGGCTGGTAATAGGCTGAAGTGCGGCGCAATTTTCTTTGCGCTACATTAATGCGGTTGCATTTAGGGGTACGATTTTGCAATGAATCGTGCATACTGTGCGCTTTTTGTGGGCCAAGGGACCAGGAACACATTTGTTATTTAAACGAAAAGACTAGTCTATGAGCACTGATAATAAGCAATCATTACCCGCAATTACGCTTGCGGCGATCGGGGTTGTCTACGGTGATATCGGCACCAGCCCGCTTTATACGCTTCGTGAATGTTTGTCCGGCCAGTTTGGCTTTGGTGTTGAGCGCGATGCCGTGTTTGGCTTCCTGTCCCTCATCTTCTGGCTGCTGATTCTGGTCGTTTCCGTTAAGTATCTCTCCTTCGTTATGCGCGCTGATAACGCGGGCGAAGGCGGTATCCTGACCCTGATGTCCCTTGCAGGGCGCAACACCTCCGCCAGAATGACCTCCGTGCTGGTGATTATCGGCCTGATTGGCGGCAGCTTCTTCTACGGAGAGGTGGTTATCACGCCCGCGATTTCGGTCCTCTCGGCGATAGAGGGGCTGGAGATCATCGCGCCACAGCTTGATACGTGGGTGGTCCCGCTGGCGATAATCGTGTTGACGCTGCTGTTTGTGATCCAGAAGCACGGTACCGGGCTGGTGGGAAAACTGTTTGCGCCGATTATGCTGGCCTGGTTCCTGATCCTGGCGGCGCTCGGTTTACGCAGCATTATCGCGAACCCGGAAGTGCTGCATGCGCTGAACCCATACTGGGCCGTGCATTTCTTCCTCGAATACAAAGTAGTTTCCTTCGTGGCGCTGGGGGCGGTCGTGCTCTCCATCACCGGTGTGGAAGCGCTGTATGCGGATATGGGTCACTTCGGAAAGCTGCCTATCCGCGTGGCCTGGTTTTTGGTTGTGCTGCCGTCGCTGGTGCTCAACTACTTCGGCCAGGGCGCGCTGTTGCTCAAAAATCCGGAAGCGATCAAGAACCCGTTCTTCCTGCTGGCACCTGACTGGGCGCTGGTGCCGATGCTGATCCTGGCGACGCTGGCGACCGTCATTGCCTCTCAGGCGGTGATTTCCGGCGTGTTTTCTCTGACGCGTCAGGCCGTGCGTCTGGGGTATCTCTCACCGATGCGCATCATTCATACCTCAGAGATGGAGTCGGGCCAGATCTACATCCCGTTCGTTAACTGGCTGCTCTACTTCGCTGTTGTGATTGTGATTGTCAGCTTCGAGCACTCCAGCAACCTGGCGGCGGCGTACGGTATTGCGGTAACCGGCACCATGGTGCTGACATCGCTTCTCTCCACCACGGTGGCATACCGTAACTGGCACTGGAATAAGTTCCTCGTGGCGATGATTCTGGTGGGCTTCCTGTGCATTGACGTGCCGCTGTTCTCCGCGAACCTCGACAAAATTGTCTCCGGCGGCTGGCTTCCGCTGACGCTGGGTCTGGTGATGTTCATTGTCATGACCACCTGGAAAAGCGAGCGTTTCCGCCTGCTGCGGCGCATGCATGAGCACGGGAATTCTCTGGAGGCGATGATTGCTTCTCTGGAGAAATCTCCGCCGGTCCGCGTGCCGGGCACCGCGGTGTACATGTCTCGCGCCCTGAACGTGATCCCGTTCGCGCTGATGCATAACCTCAAGCACAACAAAGTGCTGCACGAGCGCGTGATCCTGCTGACGCTGCGTACCGAAGATGCGCCATATGTTCACAACGTACGCCGCGTGCAGATTGAGCAGCTCTCCCCGACCTTCTGGCGCGTGGTGGCAAGCTACGGCTGGCGCGAAACGCCGAACGTGGAAGAGGTGTTCCACCGCTGCGGTCTGGAAGGCTTAAGCTGCCGCATGATGGAGACGTCGTTCTTTATGTCCCACGAGTCGCTGATCATCGGTAAGCGCCCGTGGTACCTGCGCCTGCGCGGTAAGCTGTATCTCATCCTGCAACGTAACGCCCTGCGTGCGCCTGACCAGTTTGAGATCCCGCCTAACCGCGTGATAGAGCTGGGTACGCAGGTCGAGATTTAAGTCCTTTCGAAAATGCCGGGTGGCGCTGCGCTTACCCGGCCTACCAAACCCGTAGGCCCGTGCAAGCGAAGCGCCGCCGGGCAATTTCTCCCATCAATATTTCACTTAGCGAAACGTTTCGACGTCGATCACAAATCTGTTACGTCATGGTGGTTTTCTGAACATTTCTGAGGCTACACTCTTTTTAGCGAAACGTTTCGCTAGTGGAGCAAGAAAATGAAGAAAGGCACTGTACTCAACTCAGAAATCTCGTCGGTTATTTCCCGTCTTGGGCATACCGATACGCTGGTGGTTTGCGATGCAGGCTTACCGGTTCCGCGCAGCACAACCCGTATCGATATGGCGTTAACGCAGGGCGTACCTTCGTTTATGCAGGTACTGGACGTGGTGACCGCGGAGATGCAGGTTGAGACGGCCATTCTCGCGGCGGAAATCAAACAACATAATCCGCAGCTCCATGAAACGTTGCTCAGCCATCTTGAGCAGCTGCAACAACACCAGGGAAACACCATCGAAATTCGTTACACAACGCACGAACAATTCAAACAACAAACCGCAGACAGTCAGGCGGTGATTCGCAGCGGGGAGTGTTCCCCGTATGCGAATATCATTCTCTGTGCTGGCGTCACCTTCTGAGGCCATCATGGACGCATTACTGCAACTCAAAGGGATCGATAAGTCGTTCCCGGGCGTAAAAGCCCTCTCCGGCGCGGCGCTGAACGTTTACCCCGGGCGCGTAATGGCGCTGGTGGGCGAAAACGGCGCCGGCAAATCCACCATGATGAAAGTGCTGACCGGTATCTATCAACGCGATGCCGGTTCCCTCCTCTGGCTGGGTAAAGAAACCACCTTCACTGGCCCGAAATCTTCTCAGGAAGCGGGTATCGGCATTATTCACCAGGAGCTGAACCTGATCCCGCAGCTCACCATTGCGGAGAACATCTTCCTCGGCCGTGAGTTCGTGAACCGCTTCGGCAAGATCGACTGGAAAACCATGTATGCCGAAGCCGACAAGCTGCTGGCGAAACTGAACCTGCGCTTTAAGAGCGACCGGCTGGTCGGCGATCTCTCCATCGGCGATCAGCAGATGGTGGAAATCGCGAAGGTGCTGAGCTTTGAGTCGAAGGTCATCATTATGGATGAACCGACCGACGCCCTGACCGATACCGAAACCGAATCCCTGTTCCGCGTTATTCGCGAGCTGAAATCGCAGGGGCGCGGGATTGTCTATATCTCTCACCGCATGAAAGAGATCTTTGAAATCTGCGATGACGTCACCGTCTTCCGCGACGGGCAGTTTATTGCCGAGCGACAAGTGGCCACGCTGACGGAAGATACGCTCATCGAAATGATGGTGGGACGCAAGCTTGAAGATCAGTATCCGCATCTGGATAAAGCGCCGGGTGAGATTCGCCTGAAGGTGGATAACCTCTGCGGCCCGGGTGTGAACGACGTGACCTTTACCCTGCGCCAGGGCGAGATCCTGGGCGTGGCGGGTCTGATGGGCGCGGGACGTACCGAGCTGATGAAAGTGTTGTACGGCGCACTGCCGCGCACCAGCGGTTATGTCACCCTCGACGGCCATGAAGTGGTCACCCGCTCCCCGCAGGATGGTCTGGCGAACGGCATCGTCTATATCTCCGAAGACCGCAAACGCGACGGCTTAGTGCTGGGCATGTCGGTAAAAGAGAACATGTCCCTCACCGCGCTGCGCTATTTCAGCCACAGCGGCGGCAGCCTGAAGCATAAAGACGAGCAGCAGGCGGTCAGCGATTTTATCCGTCTCTTTAACGTTAAAACGCCGTCGATGGAGCAGGCGATTGGCCTGTTGTCCGGCGGGAATCAGCAGAAAGTGGCAATTGCTCGCGGGCTGATGACGCGCCCGAAAGTGTTGATCCTCGACGAGCCAACCCGCGGCGTAGACGTGGGAGCGAAGAAAGAGATCTATCAGCTGATTAACCAGTTCAAGGCCGATGGTCTGAGCATCATTCTGGTCTCTTCCGAGATGCCAGAAGTATTAGGCATGAGCGATCGCATTATCGTCATGCATGAAGGGCATCTCGGCGGTGAATTCACTCGCGAGCAGGCCACCCAGGAAGTTCTGATGGCTGCCGCTGTGGGCAAGCTTAATCGCGTGAATCAGGAGTAAGAAGATGACTACCCAGGCTGTTTCTGGTCGCCGCTATTTCACAAAGGCGTGGCTGATGGAACAAAAATCGCTCATTGCCCTGCTGGTGCTGATCGCGATTGTGTCGACCATGAGCCCGAATTTCTTCACCGTAAATAACCTGTTCAACATTCTGCAGCAGACGTCGGTGAACGCCATTATGGCGGTCGGCATGACGCTGGTGATTTTGACCTCAGGGATCGATCTGTCCGTCGGTTCCCTGCTGGCCCTCACCGGCGCGATCGCCGCTTCGCTGGTCGGGATTGAAGTCAACGCGCTGGTGGCCGTGGCCGCGGCCCTGGCGGCAGGCGCGGCGATTGGCGCCGTCACCGGCGTGATTGTGGCAAAAGGCCGCGTTCAGGCGTTCATCGCGACGCTGGTGATGATGCTGCTGCTGCGCGGTGTGACCATGGTGTATACCAACGGCAGCCCGGTCAATACCGGCTTCACCGATAACGCCGATCTGTTTGGCTGGTTCGGTATCGGTCGCCCGCTGGGTGTCCCGACCCCGGTCTGGATCATGGCTATCGTCTTCCTGGCGGCGTGGTACATGCTGCACCATACCCGTCTGGGTCGTTATATCTATGCGCTGGGCGGTAACGAAGCGGCAACGCGCCTGTCCGGGATTAGCGTTAATAAAGTCAAAGTTATCGTGTACTCCCTGTGCGGTCTGCTGGCGTCACTGGCGGGCATCATCGAAGTGGCGCGCCTCTCTTCCGCGCAGCCGACGGCGGGTACGGGGTATGAGCTGGATGCTATTGCAGCAGTGGTTCTGGGCGGTACGAGTCTGGCGGGCGGTAAAGGTCGCATTGTTGGGACATTGATCGGCGCACTGATTCTCGGTTTCCTGAATAATGGTTTGAATTTGTTAGGTGTTTCCTCCTATTACCAGATGATCGTTAAGGCAGTGGTGATTTTGCTGGCGGTACTGGTAGACAACAAAAAACAGTAACTGACGACACTACAGGACATCTTAGATATGAACATGAAAAAACTGGCTACCCTGGTTTCTGCTGTCGCGCTGAGCGCAACCGTAAGTGCTAACGCCATGGCGAAAGATACCATCGCGCTGGTTGTCTCTACGCTGAACAACCCGTTCTTCGTCTCCCTGAAGGATGGAGCGCAGAAAGAAGCGGATAAACTGGGCTACAACCTGGTGGTACTGGATTCACAGAACAACCCGGCGAAAGAGCTGGCTAACGTTCAGGACTTAACCGTTCGTGGCACCAAAATTCTGCTGATCAACCCAACCGATTCTGATGCCGTAGGCAACGCCGTGAAGATGGCAAACCAGGCGAAAATTCCTGTGATCACCCTGGACCGTCAGGCAACCAAAGGCGACGTAGTGAGCCATATCGCGTCTGACAACGTGCTGGGCGGCAAAATTGCGGGTGACTACATTGCGAAGAAAGCCGGTGAAGGCGCGAAAGTCATCGAACTGCAGGGGATTGCCGGTACGTCTGCCGCCCGCGAGCGTGGCGAAGGCTTCCAGCAGGCGGTTGCAGCGCACAAATTCAACGTGCTGGCTAGCCAGCCGGCAGACTTCGACCGTACTAAAGGTCTGAACGTCATGCAGAACCTGCTGACCGCACATCCTGACGTGCAGGCGGTATTCGCGCAGAACGACGAAATGGCGCTGGGTGCGCTGCGCGCTCTGCAGACTGCAGGTAAATCTGATGTGATGGTTGTCGGATTTGACGGCACGCCGGATGGTGAAAAAGCAGTAAACGATGGCAAACTGGCTGCGACCATCGCTCAACTGCCTGAGCAGATTGGCGCGACTGGCGTTGAAACTGCCGACAAAGTGCTGAAGGGCGAAAAAGTTCAGGCTAAATACCCTGTTGACCTGAAACTGGTTATCAAGCAGTAAAAGGCGAATCAGGCCGTCACTGGCGGCCTGAGGGACACCAATAAAGAAAAGTGTGGCATACGCCACCGGGTAACACCGGTGGCGCTCTCAGATGGACAACCCAACCATGAAAACCGCAGGCAACCTCGTCGTCCTTGGCAGTATCAATGCCGATCACATTCTTAACCTTGAATCGTTCCCTGCACCGGGCGAAACCGTCACGGGTAACCAGTATCAGGTCGCATTCGGTGGTAAAGGGGCAAACCAGGCCGTCGCTGCCGGTCGCAGCGGGGCGAATATTGCGTTTATCGCCTGCACGGGTGATGACGATACCGGCGAGCGCGTACGCAAGCAGCTGGCGAGCGACAACATCGATATCGCACCGGTCAGCGTTGTTGCAGGGGAATCTACCGGCGTGGCGCTGATTTTCGTCAACGCAGAAGGTGAGAATGTCATCGGTATTCATGCTGGCGCTAACGCAGCGCTGACGACGGAGCGCGTGGAAGCGCAACGTGCAATCATTGGCGGCGCCGAGGCCCTGCTGATGCAGCTGGAGTCGCCGGTTGAAAGCGTGCTGGCCGCGGCCAAAATTGCGCATGAAAATCATACCACTGTCGTACTTAACCCGGCCCCAGCCCGTGTATTATCAGACGAGCTGCTGGCGCTGGTGGATATCATCACGCCGAACGAAACCGAAGCCGAAAAGCTGACGGGCATTCGCGTAGAAAACGATGACGATGCCGCGAGAGCCGCGCGTGCGCTGCACGACAAAGGCATCGGAACCGTGATCATCACCCTGGGCAGCCGTGGGGTATGGGCAAGCGTAAACGGTGAAGGCCGTCGCGTGCCGGGCTTTAAGGTGAAGGCGATTGATACCATCGCAGCGGGAGACACCTTCAATGGTGCGCTGGTGACCTCGCTGCTGGAAGGCAAGAAAATGGATGATGCGATCCGCTTCGCGCATGCCGCTGCCGCGATTGCGGTGACGCGCAAGGGCGCTCAGCCTTCCGTTCCGTGGCGTAAAGAGATCGATGAATTCTTAAGTCAGCAGGGGTAACGCTTGGCCACAATGAAAGATGTCGCCCGCCTGGCGGGCGTTTCTACCTCGACGGTGTCTCACGTCATTAATAACGATCGCTTCGTCAGCGAGGCGATTCGGGAAAAAGTCGAAGCGGCAGTAAAAGATCTCAACTATGCGCCGTCTGCACTGGCGCGCAGCCTTAAGCTCAACCAGACGCGTACGATCGGTATGCTGATCACCGCCAGTACCAACCCCTTTTATTCTGAGCTGGTTCGCGGCGTGGAGCGCAGCTGCTTCGAGCGTGGCTACAGCCTGGTGCTGTGCAATACCGAAGGGGACGAGCAGCGCATGAACCGTAACCTGGAAACGCTGATGCAAAAACGCGTCGACGGGCTACTGCTGCTGTGTACCGAAACGCACCAGCCGTCGAAAGAGATTATCCAGCGCTATCCCTCCATTCCCACGGTGATGATGGACTGGGCGCCGTTCGACGGCACCAGCGACCTCATTCAGGATAACTCTCTGCTGGGGGGCGATATGGCCACCCAGTATTTGATCGATAAAGGCTATACCCGCATTGCCTGCATTACCGGTCCGCTGGACAAAACCCCGGCGCGTTTGCGTCTGGAAGGATATCTCGCCGCGATGGCGCGGGCGGGACTTTCCGTGCCGGAAGGGTATCGTATTACCGGTGATTTTGAGTTTCACGGTGGTTTTGAAGCGATGCAGACGCTGCTGGCGCAACCGCAGCGTCCGCAGGCGGTGTTTATCGGCAACGACGCCATGGCGTTTGGCGCCTATCAGGCGTTATATCAGGCCGGTTTGCGCGTTCCCCATGATATGGCGGTAATCGGCTACGATGATATCGAGCTGGCCAGCTATATGACGCCGCCGCTCACCACCATTCATCAGCCAAAAGATGAACTGGGCGAGCTGGCCATCGATGTGTTGATCCACCGAATGGCTCAGCCCACGCTGCAGCAGCAGCGCCTGCAGCTTACTCCTGTTCTGATGGAACGCGGTTCGGTTTAGCTTTCTCTTTGTGACGCTCTTTAATCAGGTTTCGGCCGTCTTTCGGTTTTAACAGCATAAAGACCAGCGCTGAAACGACGGTGAGTGCGCCCATGGTGATAAAGGTATAGTGGAACTGCTCGACGGTGTTCGCGCTGTCGAAACCTTCATAAAACCGCAGTACCGCCGCGCTCACTGCAACCCCTAAACTGATCGACAGCTGCTGTGTGACTGCCAGCACGCTGTTGCCGCTACTGGCGTTCTCGTCGGTCAGATCCGCAAGGGTGATGGTGTTCATCGATGTGAACTGCGTCGACATCGCCATGCCCAGTACAAACAGCGGCAGGATCAGCATCCAGACGGGAAGCGAGGCGGACTGCAGCGAGAACTGCGCAATCATCAGACCGATAAAGACCGTCACGCCAACCAGCGTTTTGCGATAGCCAAACCAGCGTAGCACCTGCGTCACGGTCGATTTTGCCAGAATCGAGCCCATCGCCGTGGGCGCCATCATGCAGCCGGCAATCAGTGCCGGATAGCCGAAACCAACCTGCAGCATCAGCGGCATCAGGAACGGTACGCAGCCCGTCCCCAGACGCGAGGCAATGTTTCCTGCGATTCCGACGGAAAACGTTCGGGTGTTGAAGAGCCCAAGAGAGATTAACGGCGTCGGATGGCGGCGCGCATGACGTATATAAAGAAGGAAAAGCAGAATCCCGGCGAGGATAACGGAGAGCGCCATCCACGTCGCGACGATCTTCTCGCCAAACAGCTCCATCCCGCTGGAGAAGAGCACCAGGCTCAGGCCAAACAGGAAGAAGCCGCCCATATCGAAACTGCGCCTTGGCGTGGTGAAGTTCGGCATATATTTGCGGGCATACAGCAACCCCGCTACGCCAATCGGAATATTAATCAGGAAGATCCAGTGCCAGCTTGCCCAGGTGACAAACACGCCACCGAGTACCGGGCCAAGTATCGGCCCTACCAGACCCGGCATGGTGACGAAGTTAAGCACGGGAAGCAGTTCGCTTCGCGGGTAGGCTCGCAGCAGGGCAAGGCGCGCCACGGGCATCATCATCGCACCGCCAATGCCCTGTAATACGCGGAAGATAACCAGCTCCGTTAAGGACGAGGAGAGCGCACAGGCCAGCGAACCGAGCGTAAAGAGCGTTACGGCCAGCATGAAAACTCTGCGGGTGCCGAAGCGGTCGGCCAGCCAGCCGCTAACAGGGATCAGCATCGCGACCGTCAGGGTATAGCTGATGATGGCGGACTGCATCGCCAGCGGGGAACGGTTGAGGCTTTGCGCAATAGCGGGAAGCGCGGTGTTGAGGATGGTGGCATCCAGTGCCTGCATAAAAAACGCCATGGCTGCAATCCACGGCAATCCGGCCATGCTGCGCGCTTTTTTCTTTGTCATTTATTTACCTGCTGGTGGGTTGGCGCAGCCAGCAATGCCTGGCACGCACTCAGGGCTCGCTGCCCGTCGCTTTCCTGAATGGCATCCACTATCGCCTGGTGCCATTCCAGTTTTACCACGTCGTCTTGTGTAATAGAGGTAAAGTAAGTGTGGTACACCGAATGGAATAACGAGGCAAAAGAGGTGAGGAACGGATTGGCGCTCATCATATAGATATGTTCATGCCAGGCCATATCGACCTCAACCCAGCGTTCGCGGTTGAAGTGTTTTTTCAGGAACACCATCTCTTCCATCAACGCGTTAAGCTGCGCTTTCTGCTCCGCTGTTCCAAGCGTGGCAGCAAGTAGACATGCCTGAGGCTCAAGGCTGCTGCGCATTACCAGAAAGTGATCGATCACCTGATGAAAGTTGTCTTCCGTCATCCACCAGGAGAGCAACTCCTGATCGAGAAAATTCCAGTTACTTTGTGGCATCACGCGTGTGCCAATACGAGGGCGCGGAAGCACCATACCTTTTGCCGTCAGGGTTTTCACCGCTTCGCGCACGGCGGTACGGCTCACCCCAAACTGCTCACCCAGCTCCATTTCACCCGGCAGGATGCTTCCCGGGGCATATTTACCCGCTAAAATCCGCTGAGCCAGCTTTTCGGCCAGCACATAAGACAGGTTTTTTTGGGCGGCCAGCTGTTGCGCGCTTAATGGCATCGCTTTTATTCCTTAAAGATTCATGCTGATAATTATGCTACCGTGAATGTGATTGTGGTTGCAGATACATCAAATAGAACAATTTGTAGCTTGATTTCACCTCTATTGGTGAAAAAAAACGCGGATGGAAACTTTTTTTAAATTTCCTCTTGTCACATCAGAATAACTCCCTATAATGCGCCTCCACTGACACGGAACAACGGCACACGCGCCGCCGGGTTAGCAGAGAATAGCGAAAATAAACGCTTGACTCTGAAGCGGGAAAGCGTAATATGCACACCCCGCGCCGCAGCGAAAACGAAGCGGCACTGCTCTTTAACAATTTATCAGACAATCTGTGTGGGCACTCAAAGTGACATGGATTCTTAACGTCCTCGGACGAAAAATGAATACCAAGTCTCTGAGTGAACATGCGTAATTCATTACGAAGTTTAATTCACGAGCATCAAACTTAAATTGAAGAGTTTGATCATGGCTCAGATTGAACGCTGGCGGCAGGCCTAACACATGCAAGTCGAGCGGTAACACAGGGAGCTTGCTCCTGGGTGACGAGCGGCGGACGGGTGAGTAATGTCTGGGAAACTGCCTGATGGAGGGGGATAACTACTGGAAACGGTAGCTAATACCGCATAACGTCGCAAGACCAAAGAGGGGGACCTTCGGG
>NZ_VDAS01000014.1:0-132602 GCF_019584165.1 Enterobacter sp. EC_64 | reverse complement strand
AACAGAATTTGTCTGGCGGCTTTAGCGCGGTGGTCCCACCTGACCCCATGCCGAACTCAGAAGTGAAACGCCGTAGCGCCGATGGTAGTGTGGGGTCTCCCCATGTGAGAGTAGGAAACTGCCAGACATCAAATAAGTGAGAAGGCCATCCGAAAGGATGGCCTTTTTGCGTTATGATTCTCGTGAAAACGGTAGGCCCGGTAAGCGCAGCGCCACCGGGCAAAAAGATCTGATTAATGAATCACCTGCGACAGGAATGCTCGCGTACGTTCTGACTTCGGATGCGCAAAGAACTCATCCGGCGGCGCCTGCTCAACAATCTCCCCACGATCCATAAAGATCACCCGGTCAGCCACGGTTCGCGCGAACCCCATCTCATGCGTGACACACAGCATGGTCATGCCGGATTGTGCCAGTCCAATCATGGTATCCAGAACCTCCTTCACCATTTCCGGATCGAGGGCTGATGTCGGTTCATCAAACAGCATAATTTTCGGTTTCATACACAGTGAACGGGCGATAGCCACACGCTGCTGCTGTCCACCCGATATCTGACCGGGAAACTTATTGGCATGCTCTGCGATACGAACACGCTCCAGATAGTGCATTGCCAACGCCTCGGCTTCCTTTTTCGGCATCTTTCGTACCCAAATCGGCGCAAGCGTACAGTTCTGCAGAACGGTCAGGTGCGGAAACAGATTAAAGTGCTGAAATACCATTCCCACTTCCTGACGCACGCGTTCGATATTGCGGATATCTTCATTCAGCTCGATACCATCAACCACGATGCGTCCTTGCTGATGCTCTTCAAGGTGGTTAATACAGCGAATGGTTGTGGATTTCCCGGAGCCGGACGGGCCGCACAGGACAATGCGTTCGCCCTGTTTGACCTTAAGATTAATGTCCTTCAGGACATGAAACTGTCCGTACCATTTGTTCACGTTTTCCAGCGTAATCATCGCGTCGGCGGGTGTCATAGTTATTTGGCTCATATTTTCCTCAGTGCGGTGTACGCCCGGTGTTAAAGCGCTTTTCCAGATGCTGGCTGTAGCGCGACATGCTAAAACAAAAGATCCAGTAGATCAGGGCAGCAAAGACATATCCTTCGGTGGACATGCCCAGCCAGACAGGGTCAACGGTAGCCTGTTGCACGCTGCTAAAGAGATCGAACAATCCGATGATGATCACCAGGCTGGTATCCTTGAAGAGGGCAATGATCGTGTTGACCAGGCCCGGAATGACCAGCTTGAGTGCCTGGGGAAGAATGACCAGCCCCTGGGTTTTCCAGTAGCCGAGCGCCAGTGATTCCGCCGCTTCGTACTGGCCTTTAGGCAACGCCTGCAGACCACCGCGCACCACTTCAGCGACATAGGCGGACTGGAAGAGAATCACCCCGACCAGGGCACGGATCAGTTTGTCGATCGTTGTTCCTTCTGCCATAAATAGCGGCAGCATGACCGATGACATAAACAGAACGGTGATAAGCGGTACGCCGCGCCAGAACTCAATGAAGATAACGGAGAGCACGCGAACGATCGGCATTTTTGAACGCCGTCCGAGGGCAAGTAAAATCCCCCACGGCAGGGCACCGGCTATCCCCACTGACGCGATAATCAACGTCAGCGTCAGCCCACCCCACTGGCGTGTTTCAACGCGTTCCAGCCCCAGAAAACCGCCATAGAGCAGCACCCAGACAATAATCGGATAAACCACCGCCCAGACGGCAATATAGCGTCCACGATGAGGCAGCTTTTTCCAGAACATGACTGCGACAGAGAGCAGACCGATAACCAGCGCGAGATTAATCCGCCAGCGCTGTTCATGCGGATACAATCCATACATGAACTGACCGAAACGTTCATGAATAAACACCCAGCAGGCACCGGCTTTTGTACAGTCAGCTCGGGTTGAACCGACCCAGTTGGCCTGTAAAAACGCCCAGTTCAGCAGGGGAGGAATCAATTCCCACATGAGCCACAGGCAGACAATCGTCAGCAGGCTGTTACTCCAGCTGGAGAACAGATTCTTTCGCGCCCAGAGAATGAAACGTCCACCTGTCGAGTTGGCAGGGCGCGAGGCGTGCGACAGTATCGCTTTTGTCATCATAGATCCTTAGCGCTCGACCAGTGCTATACGACGGTTATAGAGGTTCATCAGCAGTGAAATTACCAGGCTGATGATGAGATAGACAGACATGGTGATGGCGATGGTTTCAATGGCTTGTCCGGTCTGGTTAAGCACGGTTCCGGCAAAGAGTGACACCATATCCGGGTAACCAATAGCGGCGGCCAGCGACGAGTTTTTGACGATGTTGAGATACTGGCTGGTCAGAGGCGGAATGATGACCCGCAACGCCTGCGGAATAATTACCTGGCGAAGCGTCACCGTATGCGGTAATCCTAATGAGCGTGCCGCTTCGTGTTGCCCGTGCGGGACGGCCTGGATCCCGGCACGAATAATCTCAGCGATAAAGGCTGAGGTATAAATCGATAGCGCCAATGTCAGGGCCGCCAGCTCAGGAATTAACACCATTCCCCCCTGGAAGTTAAAGCCTCGCAGATGGGGAA
Organism: Enterobacter sp. EC_64; assembly: GCF_019584165.1. NCBI lineage: Bacteria > Pseudomonadati > Pseudomonadota > Gammaproteobacteria > Enterobacterales > Enterobacteriaceae > Enterobacter > Enterobacter sp. EC_64. The sequence continues at coordinate 130,035 of NZ_VDAS01000014.1, read as the reverse complement.
CATCCCAGTGCAACGCGGCGCCAAATAGCCAGTGTGCCACTAGCGGCAGGCTAACGATCAGGATGACTGCGGTGGGCCAGGTTCTACGAAGCTGACCGGTTTTGATCTGATGCTTGCGGTTAAAACGGAATACCCCAGCGGAGAGGGCAAGCGCTATCACAATTGCGCCGATGAAAGCATACAGTCCTTCGCCCGGCTGAGGAGAAGGAATGGACAACCCACGGTTACTCAGGAAAAACAGCTCAAACGCGTCGACGGCCTGACGGGGACCAGGAAGGTTACGCAGTACGGCGAAATACCAGAAGAAGATCTGCAGCAGCGGGGGAATATTGCGGAACGTCTCGATATAAACAGTCGACAGTTTCCGCAGGAGCCAGTTTTCTGAAAGACGTGCCAGGCCAATAAAGAAGCCCAGTATCGACGCGAAGACGATACAAAGCGCCGATACCAACAGCGTATTCAGTAAACCGACCACGAATACGCGTCCGTACGTGTCACCTTCTTGGTAATCAATAAGATGCTGAACAATGCCAAAGCCCGCGCTGCGATCCAAAAACGCAAAACCGGAGGTAATGCCGCGATTGTTCAGGTTGGTGATGGTGTTATGGATGAGATACACGGCGATGAGAACAACCGCAACAATAGCAATAATCTGGAATAGCCAGGCGCGGACCGCGGGATGAGAAAAGGATAGCGATCCTTTTACGGCTGAGCGGCGATGGGACATAAAGAAACCTCAGTAACCATGACTCTGGAGTGGGCACTGCATGAGCAGTGCCCGTTACAGCTATGACTTAACGTACTGGTGGCGCGTACTGAATACCGCCGTTGTTCCAGAGATTGTTCTGACCGCGTTTGATCTTCAGCGGGCTTTCCGATCCCACGTTGCGTTCAAAGATCTCCGAGTAGTTGCCCACCTGTTTGATGATGTTGTAAGCCCATTTATTATCCAGCTTCAGATCTTTGCCGAAATCACCTTCTTTACCGAGCAGGTGCGCCATATCCGGGTTAGATGGATTAGCCGCTTTCTCATCCACGTTTTTCGAGTTGATGCCCATCTCTTCTGCGTTCAGCATGGCAAACAGCGTCCAGCGAACAATGGAGAACCAGTCTTCATCGCCACGACGAACGACGGGTCCGAGAGGTTCTTTGGAGATCACTTCAGGCAGGACAATCCACTCTGCCGGATTGCTCAGCTTAATGCGTAAGGCGTACAGCTGTGACTGGTCAGAGGCCAGCGTGTCGCAACGGCCGGATTCCAGCGCTTTAGCCGACTCATCCGAGCGGTCGAATGTCACTGGCGTGTATTTCATGTTATTTGCTTTGAAATAATCGGCGACATTCAGCTCGGTATCGGTGCCCGCCTGAATACAAACGGTCGCACCATCCAGCTCTTTGGCGCTTTTCAGGCCTGCTTTATTGTGGGTCAGGAAGCCGATCCCGTCATAATAGGTCACGCCCGTAAATGACATCCCCATACCCGCGTCGCGGGAGGAGGTCCAGGTGGTATTACGGGAGAGCATGTCAACCTCGCCGGACTGCAGTGCCGTAAAGCGTTCTTTTGCCGTCAGCGGGGTATATTTTACCTTGCTGTCATCGCCAAAAACGGCGGCGGCAACACCACGGCAGACATCTACATCAATACCGGTAAATTTGCCGTTCGCATCGGCATAAGAGAAGCCAGGCAAACCGTCACTGATACCACATTGAACAAAACCTTTCTTTTTAACGGCATCCAGTGTCGTTCCCGCATGGGCTTGACCGGCTACGGCAAACATCATGCCTGCAGCGGCCAGGCTGGCTATCATCGTCTTTTTCATAATGCTTCCTGTGTGGCGAAATTTATCGTTATAGAGGCGTTTTTTAAACGCTTTACCTGTCTGTGGCTTTGGCCAACGTTTATAAAGCAAACGTAATGCCAGTTTTGCGTTCGGCAAAATAAGAGATGAGTGAACGCTTAATGGTGAGTGTAGACAGGCTTAAATAAAACGAGCGCCCTGAAACGGTGCGAAATTACAACCTGTGCCACAAATTGGAGCAAAAGTTTTGAGGCGCGCCAGAAAAAAGAAGAGATAGTTTCCAGAGTGAATATTGGCAGGATATTCAATAATATTAATGTGTGAAAATCATCACAATAGAACAGGTAATTTAAAAAAGTGTACGAAAAAGATGTGACTGGCTTCAGGCTGAAATGAAAGGCACGAATAAATACGGGGCTATTTTTTTACTTCTTTGAAAATAGTGCACTGATTAAAAGCAAAAGCGCGGCCAGAGCCGCGCTTTCTTAACTGATGTTACTTCGTCAGGGCAACAATACCCAGCGTCAAGCCCGCCACTGCGGCAGCGCCGCCAGCGATCGCACCTGCTGTTTCCCAGTTGTCCTGGGTGGTGCCTTTCATACAGGTATTGGTATGAACCAGTCGGCCCTGGTCGTCGTAAACCGGTACACATGGAGAGTCGTGCGCGCAACCAGCAAGCAGCGCAGCGAGTAGTGCAACGGAAATGAATCTTTTCATGATGTTACCTCAGTATTATTTCTCGTCCGCTATAAAGCCAGGAGGGCAATTAACGAACTGGAGGTTATTTTACCACCGGGGTAAGTCCGCGTTACACGAGGAATAATCTCAAATTATGTAGTTTGTAAAAATCGTGGAGAAAAATCGATTTCCGGACGAATTAATGGAGACATTATGAAGGGGTAAGAGAGTGTTTTTACTTAATGCAAATCACTGTATTTTTAACATGGCTTTTGCTTAATGCCTAATTCATTGTTTATGTTAAAAATAAAAAAGGCACCAGAGGTGCCTTTTTAGGGAAATGTTAATCTTTATGGCGGGTAAAGCGTCGACGAACAACCACAAAGAAGACGGGCACGAAGAAAATCGCCAGAAGCGTTGCGGAAAGCATTCCCCCCATCACACCCGTACCGACGGCGTTTTGCGCACCGCTCCCGGCTCCGGTACTGATCACCAGCGGCATGACGCCAAGGATAAAGGCCAGGGAGGTCATCAGGATCGGTCGAAGGCGCATCCTTGACGCTTCAAGCGTAGCTTCAATGATGCCTTTACCTTCTTTCTCCATCAGGTCTTTAGCAAATTCGACGATCAGGATGGCGTTTTTCGCCGACAGACCAATTGTGGTCAGCAGGCCGACCTGGAAATAGACGTCATTGTTTAACCCGCGCAGCGAGGCTGCGAGAAGGGCCCCGATGACCCCCAACGGCACAACCAGCATAACGGAGAACGGAATGGACCAGCTTTCATACAGCGCTGCCAGACACAGGAACACCACGATCAGTGAAATGGCGTACAGTGCAGGCGCCTGGTTACCCGAAAGTCGCTCCTGGTAAGACATTCCCGTCCAGTCATAACCAATGCCGGAAGGCAATTTTGCCGCGAGGCTTTCCATCATAGCCATGGCCTCACCGGTACTTTTACCCGGGGCTGATTCGCCGAGGATCTCCATCGAAGGCATTCCGTTGTAGCGCTCCAGACGAGGTGAACCATAAACCCAGTGAGCGTTGCTAAAGGCTGAGAACGGCACCATTTCCCCGTTCGCGCTGCGCACATAAAGGTTGTTAATATCCCCTGGCAACATACGGAATTTCGCGTCGGCCTGTACATAGACTTTTTTCACGCGGCCATGATCGATAAAGTCATTCACATAGGTGCCCCCTAAGGCCGTCGAAATCGTCTGGTTGACGTCAGAAAGACTGACGCCCAGCGCCTGTGCTTTCTCCTGATCGACATCCAGTTTGAACTGAGGCGTATCTTCAAGACCGTTAGGACGCACGCGCACCAGCAGGTCAGGATGCTCTTTCACCATGCCGAGCAGCTGGTTACGCGCCTGCGTCAGCTGGGTATGCCCCAGGTTTGCCTGATCGATAAGTTCAAAGTCGAAGCCCGTTGCGGTTCCTAACTCAATAATAGCGGGCAGGTTAAACGGGAATACAAGGCCGTCTTTAATCTGACTGAAAGCTTTTGTCGCGCGACCCACAATGGCTTCAACGCCATTTTCCGCCCCAAGACGCTCTTCCCAGGGCTTCAGGCTGATGAAGGCAATACCGGAGTTCTGACCCTGGCCGCTAAAGCTAAAGCCGTTTACGGTAAAGACGGATTCAACATTTGCTTTCTCTTTGTTCAGGTAGTAGTCCTGAACCTGGTCGAGAACCTGCTGAGTACGCGTCTGGGTTGCACCTGCGGGGAGTTGAACCATTGTCATAAACACCCCCTGATCCTCTTCGGGGAGGAAGGAGGTCGGTAAGCGCAGGAAGAGCACCGCCATTCCACCGACAATAATGACGTACACCAACAGATAGCGTCCGGTCTTGCGCAAGATACCGCTCACGCTGTTACTGTAGTGCTCAACGCTCTTATCAAAGAGCGCATTAAACCAGCCGAAGAACCCCCCTTTTTTCTCATGATGATCGGCTGAAACAGGCTTAAGCAACGTTGCACAGAGCGCTGGCGTCAGGATTAGCGCAACCAGCACGGACAACGCCATAGCGGAAACGATAGTTAGCGAGAACTGGCGATAGATCGCCCCCGTCGAGCCGCCAAAAAAGGCCATTGGGATAAAGACCGCCGAGAGCACCATGGCGATCCCCACCAGTGCCCCCTGGATCTGTCCCATCGATTTCTGCGTAGCCTCTTTTGGCGGCAGCTTGTCCTCGACCATGACGCGTTCAACGTTCTCAACGACCACGATAGCGTCATCAACCAGCAGACCTATCGCCAGCACCATGCCGAACATTGTCAGGGTATTGATGGAGAAACCGAACGCCGCCAGAACCGCGAAGGTACCCAGCAGAACGACCGGAACCGCGATAGTCGGGATGAGCGTTGCCCGCAGGTTTTGCAGGAACAGGTACATAACCAGGAAGACGAGAATAATCGCTTCAAACAGGGTCTTCACCACTTCGTGGATGGAGATTTTCACAAACGGTGTGGTGTCATAGGGGTAGACGACTTTTAGCCCCTGCGGGAAGAACGGCTGCAGTTGTGCCAGCTTGCTCTTGATGGCTGCCGCTGTATCCAGCGCATTTGCCCCGGTTGCCAGCTTAATCCCCAGGCCGGTTGCCGCCTGCCCGTTGATTTTTGTCACCATGTTGTAGTTTTCGCCACCCAGCTCAATGCGAGCCACATCCTTCAGATGCACCATCGAGCCGTCCTGGTTCACCTTGAGCGTCACGCGGCCAAACTCTTCCGGTGATTTCAGGCGGGTTTGCGCGATGATCGAGGCATTCAGCTGCTGTCCTGGGATGGATGGCGTCCCGCCCAACTGGCCTGCCGCTATCTGGTCGTTCTGCGTTTTCAGCTGGTTGATAATATCCAGCGGCGTCAGCTGGTATTTGTTCATCGCATTGCTGTCGAGCCAGATACGCATCGCATATTGGGCGCCGAACAGCTGCACGTCACCGACACCAGACGTTCGGCTGATGGCATCTTTGACGTTCGAGGCAACATAGTCGGAGATGTCATTCTGCGTGAGGTTTTTGTTGTCTGAAACAAAACCGGCGACCAGCAGGAAGCTACTGCTGGACTTCTCAACGCCAATCCCTTGCTGCTGCACCTCTTGCGGCAGCAGCGGCATGGCGAGCTGAAGCTTGTTCTGCACCTGCACCTGGGCGATGTCCGGATCGGTTCCGGACTCGAAGGTCAGGGTGATGGTGACGTTACCCGCTGAATCGCTGGTGGAGGACATATACATCAGGTTATCGATACCGTTCATGTTCTGTTCGATAACCTGGGTCACGGTATCCTGCACCGTTTGAGCATCTGCTCCCGGGTAGGTCGCGGATATCGCCACGGCGGGAGGCGCAATGGTCGGATACTGTGCGACGGGAAGTTTGAGAATGGCCAGCCCACCAGCAATCATCAAAATGATGGCAAGTACCCAGGCGAAAACCGGTCTCTGAATAAAGAAATTAGCCATGTCGTCGTCCCTTAACTGGCTGGAGCGGTGGTGGTATCAGGCGTAGCGACGACGGTTACGCCCGGTCTGACCTTTTGTAGCCCGCTGACAATCACGCGGTCACCGTTTTTCAGCCCTTCCGTCACCAGCCAGCGGTCGCCAATCGCCTGAGGCGCAACGACGGTGCGAGACTCAACCTGATTTTTATCGTTCACCACCATCACGGTGGCATCGCCTCGCGGCGTACGAGTCACGCCTTGCTGGGGAACCAGAATCGCATCCGGCTGCGTACCTTCATCAATCCGGGCGCGAACGAACATACCCGGTAACAGCAGATGTTGAGGATTCGGGAAAATGGCGCGCAGGGTAATCGAGCCGGTACTTTGATCCACCGTGACGTCTGAGAATTGCAATGTGCCTTTCAGCGGATAGGGCTGCCCGTTCTCCATCAGTAGCTCAACGCTGCTGGCGGTATCGCCTTTTTGCAGGCTCGTCTGCTTCAGGCGCAAAAAATCATTACTGGACTGGGTGACATCGACATACATCGGATCAAGCTGCTGAACCGTTGCCAGCGCCGCTGCCTGCCCGTTGGTGACCAGCGCCCCTTCCGTTACGCTGGATTTACCGATGCGACCATCAACGGGCGATGTCACTTTGGTATAGGCAAGGTTGATAAGCGCGCTTTCAACGCCCGCTTTGGCGGCGACGACGGTGGCGTCTGCCTGCTGGGCCGTGGCCACGGCCTGGTCATACTCCTGCTTGCTGACATACTGTGTACCGACCAGCGGGAGATAACGTTTCACCGTCAGGTGAGCGATATTGGCCGCCGCCTGGGCCTTCGCCAGCTCGCCTTTGGCGTTGTCGTAAGCCGCCTGATAGGTTGCAGGATCAATCTGGTAAAGCGAATCTCCAGCTTTTACATCGCTGCCCTCCGTGAAGTTGCGACGCAGGATAATACCGCTAACCTGCGGACGAACCTCTGCAACGCGGAACGCATCTGTTCTGCCCGGGAGTTCAGTGGTGACAGCCAGCGGTGCGCTTTTCACAATATGCACAGTGACCTGGGGAGCCTGCGGATGTTGTTGTTGGTTTTCCTGGCCATCGCATCCTGAGAGCAGCACAGCGCAGACAATGAAACCGGCTAAGGGTAAGCGTCTGAAATGATTCGTCATTACTGTTCCTTTAAATACCCGGTAACCGATATTTAGCGTGAATCGGTAGCAGGGGCAGCGGGATAAAAAAATAAAATGTAGCTGCGTATAATAATGAGGGTATTTAATGTTTTTTAATTTATAAGTGCGAATGGCAAGGTCTGAGCAGAAAAATCAGAATCAGACTCGGTTTATTTCTCTGTCTTCTTCCGGCAAGCTAATCAGTTAAATAGCGCTTAATGTGCCTCATTTATTCATGGCATGAATTTAAACTTAAATATGTATTTAGCTAAACTATAAATTAAGAAGATTGACTTTTTTTGTGCAAAACTAAAACGGGAATTGGTGAATACTTTCGTTCTCCTGACCTGTGTTACGTATAAACTTTGTGAGTAGCGAGTCGTTGTCTATGGCGCGGAAAAAGAAAGAAGAAGCTCAACAAACCCGGCAGCAGTTGATTGAGGCGGCTATCGGGCAGTTTGCGACGCGTGGCGTAGCCAACACGACGCTGACGGACATCGCGGATGCTGCAAATGTGACGCGCGGTGCAATCTATTGGCACTTCACCAGTAAAGCTGAAATATTTAATGCCATCTGGGAGCAGCAATTACCGCTTCGCGACATTATTCGCGATAGGCTTTCCCTTTCCGAAGGTGATGATCCATTGTTAATACTTCGTGAGCAATTTATTACTGCGTTGCAGTATATTGCGCGTGAGCCTCGACAATGCGCACTTTTACAAATTTTGTATCATAAATGTGAATTTAGCAGTGACATGATTTCAGAGAGAGACATCAGAAAACGGATTGGATTCAATTATGACACGCTGCGTGCCTCGCTGGAGGCCTGTATTTCACGTAACATCATTTCGCCAAAGGTAAATGTTGATCTGACCTTGATCGTATTCCACGGCTTTTTTAGCGGAATAATTAAAAACTGGTTAATGAATAACGAAAGTTTCAATCTTTATCAGCAGGCGCCCGCCCTGGTCGATAGCATTCTGGCGACACTCCCTGTCATTCGCGTATCGCCTCATGATGATGCTTACAGCCCTGCGCCAGGTAGCATCTCCCCTCGCGCACAAAGCGCCTCTATGGTTTGCGCGCTGACGGGTTTACCTAACAGATAACCCTGAAGGGTGTTGCAGCCCAACTCGGTCAAAAAGGCCTGCTGTGCTTCGGTTTCTACGCCTTCAGCCACGACTTTCAGATTGAGTGTTTTGGCGAGGGCTACAATCGCGGAGACAATGGTGGCATCCTCGCTTTCTCCGCTGAGCTCTTTCACGAACGCCCTGTCGATTTTCAATTCACAGGCAGGTAAGCGCTTGAGGTACAGCAGGCTTGAATAGCCGGTGCCAAAATCATCAATGGAGGCCTTTACGCCCGCTTCCGTCAGCTCTGTCAGCACCCGTACACTTTCATCCGGGTTGCTCATTGCCGTGGTTTCCGTTACCTCCAGTATCAACATTTCTGGTGGCACATGATGAAGTGCCAGGCAGTTGAGAACCGTGTTGACCAGCGAAGGCTGTTCAAACTGCAGCGTCGACAGGTTTACCGCCATTGACCAGCTTTGATGTCCCTGAAGATGCCATTCACGCAGCTGGCGACAGGCTTCATTAATTACCCAGTTGCCGATAGGGATAATCAGCCCCGTTTTTTCCGCCAGCGGCAGGAAAAGGTCCGGGGTCAGTAACCCCTGCTTAGGATGCTGCCAGCGCAATAACGCCTCAAATCCAAGGAGAGGGCCGGCGGGGGCGTGAAATTTTGGCTGATACAGCAGGCGGAGCTCATTGCGATCGATCGCCATCCACAGATCGTTCATTAACTGAAGGTGGGTCTGCGCCAGCGTATTCATCGAGGGCTGGAAAAAGTGGTAACCGTTCCGGCCCATATGCTTGGTATGGTACATCGCCGCATCGGCGTTAAACATGAGCTCACGTTCGGTTTTGCCGTCGTGAGGATACAGCGCGATCCCAATGCTGAGGGTGACCATCAGTTCATAGTGGTCGAGGTTGAACGGGCTATCGATCGCGCGCACCAGCGAATTCGCCAGGGAGGCCGCATCGTCCGGGCCTTCCCCCTCAGCCAGCAGAACAAACTCATCACCGCCGATACGTGCCAGGGTGAACTGGCCCTTCAGGAGATGCAGCAGGCGCTCCGTTACGGCAATCAGCAGCTTGTCACCGACATCATGGCCGTAAGCGTCATTGATGGCTTTAAAGCCGTCGAGATCCATGAACATCAGGGCAAAATAGGTCCCCTCGCGATCGGCTTTGCTGATGGCCTGATCGAGTCGGTCTTCCAGCAGGATACGGTTGGGCAGCCGCGTCAGGGTATCGTGCAGGGCCAGCTGTGCGAGTTCCCGGTTAGCTTCTGCAAGGGACGAGGCCAGAAGGGCGGTACGCGCCTGAAGGCGGGCGTCCAGCATTGATACCAACAGGGTAATCCCAAGAATAGAGAGCGCGACAACGCTCACCAGCACCGCCAGCCAGCTCCCGTTAATACCCTCATGGTGAACCATTGTGGACATCGGAAACTGTGCGGCTTTCATCCCGGCGTAGTGCATCCCGGCAATGGCTATGCCCATGGTGATGGCGGCACCCGTGCGCATCAGCACGACCTGCGCGGCGTCGTGACGCAGGCGGAAGGTCAGCCATAATGCCGTGAGTGAAGCGGCAAGCGCAATGGCGACCGAAATGGCCACCCAGACCTTGTCCCAGATTATCCCGGGCATCACTTCCAGCGCGGCCATGCCGGTGTAATGCATGGCAACAATACCGCTTCCCATCACCAGCGCACCGGGCAGCAGACGGCGCAAGCGTAATTGATCGCAGCTCACGAGCCAGAGCGCGAACAGTGACGACCCGACGGCGATGACCATGGATAACACCGTCAGGCTGGCGTTGTAGCTCATGCTCATGGAGAGATCCATCGCCAGCATGCCGATAAAATGCATGGCCCACACGCCGATGCCCATTGCAATACCGCCGCCAGCCAGCCAGACGCGGGCAGCGACACCCTCACTCCCGGCGACACGTGCCGCCATATTCAGTGCGGTATACGCGGCAAGGATGGCAACAACAAAGGAGAGGACAACAAGGATATGGTTGTATTGGCTGACCAGCATGGACGGTTCTACTCGAGTGTGGGGTTACGCTAGAGCGGTTGAGAAGGGCGAGACATTATCACCGTCGGGTAATGGCTCAAAGGGATTTAAATCCCCGTTTTTAGTGGGTAATCACGGGGAGTTTGCGCAATCAGGGGGCTAGTCGAGCTCTGAACAGTTTACGAGTTTCAGGGGATTCACGGAGTTCATATTGCGACACTTATCGGTTTCGGTGCTCATCAGTTCAATCCACTGCATCAGAAGTGCATCGAAAATCAAAACGGAGATTGCAAAAACAACCAGCCACCAGTATTTACGAATCATTGTGTCATTCCGCGAGAAGAGCGCCAGTAAAGTGGGGGAAATATACACCAAAAGCGGCGGTTTTAAAGCGGGATAAGTGAAGGTTTACAAAGCGTTGACGGAGTGAAGCAGGGAATAAAAAAGGCGCTTCCCCATGCCGAAGAGCGCCTTTTTAAACAAGCATTTAACTGATTAGTATCAGTTCATGCCGTATTTTTTCAGTTTCTTACGCAGGGTACCACGGTTGATACCCATCATCAGCGCAGCGCGGGTTTGGTTACCGCGGGTGTATTGCATCACCATGTCCAACAGTGGCTGTTCAACTTCAGCCAGTACCAGCTCATACAGGTCATTAACATCCTGACCGTTCAGTTGAGCAAAATAGTTCTTCAGTGCCTGTTTAACCGAGTCACGCAGGGGCTTTTGAGTTACCTGATCCTGAGAGTTAACGGTAGAAACGGTCAGTACGTCAGAATTTACGCGTTGTTCGAACATAGTTCTGTCAGCTCTTTATTTCATTACGCAAGATTTTCGAAGTATGCCTCCAACGCCTCCAGCTGTTCGCTGGCATCCTCAATGGCGTTGAATGTGCGCCGAAACTGGTCATCTGGAGCGTGCTCCTGGAGATACCAGGAAACGTGTTTACGCGCAATTCGGTACCCTTTCGCCTGACCGTAGTGGTCATGCAGTTCCCGAACATGCGAACAAAGCAAGCGCTTAACCTCTGCCAGAGGCAGGGGAGCAAGCAGCTCTCCAGTGTCCAGATAATGCTGGATTTCCCGAAAGATCCAGGGTCTTCCCTGAGCGGCACGTCCTATCATCAGAGCATCAGCTCCCGTATAGTCGAGCACCGCTCTGGCTTTAAGCGGGTCAGTTATGTCGCCATTCGCGATAATCGGAATGGAAACTTTCTGCTTAACTGCCCGAATGCTGTCGTATTCAGCTTCACCGTTGAACAAACAGGCGCGCGTGCGTCCATGAATGGTCAGGGCCTGAATGCCACAGTCTTCGGCCAGTTGGGCAATCTCTACACAGTTACGGTGTTCCGGCGACCAACCCGTGCGAATCTTCAACGTAACAGGAACGTCCACTGCGCTGACAACCGCCGTCAGGATAGCTTTCACCTGGTCGGGGTATTGCAGAAGGGCTGAACCTGCAAGCTTGCGATTCACTTTTTTGGCCGGGCACCCCATATTGATATCAATAATCTGGGCACCACTTTCCACGTTGATACGCGCGGCATCTGCCATCTCTTCAGGCACGCTTCCGGCAATTTGCACGGTGCGAATACCGGGTTCATCAATGTGCACCATCCGAAGGCGGGATTTATCGCTTTCCCAAACCTGCGGGTTAGACGACATCATCTCGGATACGGTTAAACCGGCTCCCATCTCATAGCACAGCGTCCTGAACGGCCGGTCGGTAATACCTGCCATAGGGGCTGCGATCAGGCGATTTCTAAGCTGGTGGTGTCCGATGCGCATGAGTTAAGAAATGACCATACTGTGACTGCAAGGCGGCGTATATTACGCATTTTTTGCACGAGATGAAAGGCCAAACTTTGAACAATCCACTGTTGTAGATCAAGGAATCGCCGCTCAATCTTTCCGTTAAGAATTATTCACTATTTAAATCATTGTGTTAGGCAGGAATGGCTATTTTATGAGCGCTTACAATTTCCCGTAACTTCTCATCATTTCTGAATAAATGGCCTACCTGAACGGGATAATCTGCTGTTTTTAGCAGCAGATTTTCCCTCTTCTTTGCGATCTGCGTCGCATTTTAGAACATGATATTAAGCCTCAGAATGGGCGTTATTCGACCACAACGCGCCCATGCAGAGACTGTACCGGGCGGTTATTATCGTGATGCATGGTATGGGTAAATTTCTCAAGCTGTTCTGCTGAGACGGTTAACGGCTGTTTGAGCACGATCCAGGTGACCCCTTCAGAACACGGTGGCGTAGTCAGAGATCCGCTAAAGCGCCAGTAGGTTTTCACCTTCGGCAGCAGCTTGTTCAGGTTGAGATCCTTCTCAATGGAGACGTTCTGTTCAGCCTGCTGCGGCATCACGCTCCACAGCTTATCCAGCTCCGGATTCGCAGCCCCTTTATCAAACATGACGGCTACCACGGTCAGCTCACCCGCGCTGTTTTTATGTACCAGATGCATCTCCATCGCGTACTTCTTGCCGTGCACGGTGTTTTCGCTTGGTGCATGGAAGTGGAACTGCTGGAGCGTCCAGGTTTGCTTGTCCAGAGTGATGGTGTCACGGGTGTCAGCCTGTTCGCTAGCCTGAATGGTATGGCCATTATTGGTCAGCGTTACAGGACCATCAATGTAGTGTGTTTGCAGCGGGGAGAGATGGGCGTTAGCGGTCGAATCAATATTTATCGGAGACTGGTTCATCCCGCTCTGGCAGGTCTTGTAGGCCTCGTCCAGTTCACCCCAGTGTTCCGGTGAACCTTCCCCTTCATAGCCCCAGTGTGATGCGAATGCTGAAGCCGAAACCATGCTCAGCGCAAACAGCGCTGCCTTGCCTGTAATGTGTTTCATCATATTCTTCCGGTGAATTTTTTAATACAAATCAACATGATTTGTGTGGTTATTTTACCGAAGAATGGCAGAGGGAGAGAGGATTATCAGAGGAAGAGGGGCGTGGTCAGAGGACCACGCCAAATGCTTATTTTTTACGACCGGTAATACGACACCACTCTTCTTTCTCCACCACCGGGTCGAGAGCGAAAAGATCGGCGTAGGCTTCACACACGCTGTCTGCCTGGCTTGCCAGGATACCCGAAAGTCCCAGCAGACCGCCCTCAACGGGCAGCACGCTGATCAACGGAGCCAGCTCGCGCAGTGGGCCCGCCAGAATGTTTGCAACCACCACATCGGCTTTCATGGCTTCTGGCTGTGCATCCGGCAGATACAGCTCCAGTCGATCGGAAACGCCGTTGCGCTCGGCGTTGTCGCGACTGGCCTGAATGGCCTGCGGATCGATATCGATCCCGATAGCTTTTGCCGCGCCCAGTTTCAGGGCGGCAATCGCAAGGATCCCGGATCCACAGCCGAAGTCGATCACCGTCTTACCATCCAGATCGAGACCATCCAGCCACTGCAGGCACAGGGAGGTCGTTGGATGGGTGCCGGTACCAAACGCCAGACCCGGATCGAGCATGACGTTAACCGCGTTTTCATCAGGAACCTCGCGCCAGCTTGGGCAGATCCACAGACGCTTGCCGAACTGCATCGGATGGAAGTTATCCATCCATTCGCGTTCCCAGTCTTTGTCTTCCAGCTGTTCGATTTTGTGCGCAAAGCCCGCGCCCAGCAGAGGGTGGTTTTCCAGAATCGCGACGACCTCTTTCATGTCGGTTTCAGCATCGAACAGGCCAATCACGTCGGTATCGCCCCACAGGCGGGTTTCGCCCGGCAGCGGTTCAAAGACCGGCGTGTCATGCGTGTCCTGGAAGGTGATAGAGGCCGAGCCGGCCTCCATCAGCGCATCGCTCAGCTCTTCGGCGTTCGCGCCGGTTGTATTCAGTTTTAGTTGGATCCACGGCATGGCAAAACTCTTTATTTATCAGTAGAAATCATAGCGGGCTGTGGGACGGGCTGACCGAAACGGTTCCCCACCACAAACGCCAGTAAACTTAGCAGTAACGAAGGCACAATCGGATGGAAGCCCAGGTACTGAATCTTAAACGTTGCGAGGACGGCGTACAGCACGCCGCCAACAATCATCGCGCTCAGCGCACCGGCAGCATTTGCGCGTTCCCAGTAGAGCCCTAACACCAGCGGCCACAGGAATACCGCCTCAAGCCCACCAAATGCCAGCAGGTTCAGCCAGATGATCATCTCCGGCGGGCGCCATGCGGCTAACAGCAGCAACGCGCCTAGCACCAGCGTAATCACCGCTGACATATGCTTCAGGCGACGTTCATTTTCAACCTGTTCAGGGCGCAGGTTCAGATAGAGATCTTTAATGATCGTAGCGGAACTTTGCAGTAACTGAGCGTTGATGGTCGACATAATGGCGGCCATTGGCGCAGCGAGGAAAATCCCGGCGGCAAAGGGGGGCAGTACTTTGACCATCAGCGTCGGGATCACCAGATCCGGCACGGTAAGATCGGGGATTACCGCGCGCCCTAATGCCCCCGCCAGATGCATACCAAACATCAGGACCGCGACCACAATCGTCCCGATGATGATGCCCTTGTGAACGGCTTTGCTGTCTTTATAGGAGATACAGCGCACGGCGGTATGCGGCAGACCAATTACTCCGAAACAGACTAACACCCAGAATGAGGTCATAAAGGTCGGAGAGAGGATATCATCTGCGCCCTGCGGCGAGACCAGTTTCGGGTCAATCGCTTCCAGGGTTTCCACCGCGTGAGTGAGTCCACCCGCCGCATGAACAATCCCCACCAGCAGAACGATCGTACCGATGAGCATCACCATTCCCTGCAGCGTATCGTTCAGCACGCTGGCGCGGAATCCGCCAAACGCAGTATAGAGCGCGATGCTTACTCCGAAGATGATGAGGCCTGTCTCGTAAGGGATGCCGGCCGCCGTTTCCAGCAGACGCGCACCGCCGATAAACTGTACGGTCATCGCACCGATAAACGCCACCAGCAGGCTCAAGCTCGCCAGCCACACCAGCAAGCGGCTCTGGTAACGGGCAAAGAGCATATCGTTGAGCGTCACGGCATTGTAACGGCGCGCCAGAATGGCAAATTTTTTACCCAGTATGCCCAGCGAGAGCCAGACGGCAGGCAGTTGGATCATCGCCAGCAAAACCCAGCCTAACCCGTATTTGTAGGCCGCACCGGGGCCGCCAATAAACGAGCTGGCGCTGATATAGGTCGCGGTCAGCGTCATTGCCAGCACAACGCCGCCCATCGAACGGCTGCCGAGAAAATACTCGTTCAGAAAGGCACCGGTCGTTCTTTTGCGCATGGCGTAAATGGACAATCCAAATACGACCAGCAGGTAAGCGACAAGCGGCAGAATGACTTCAAGCTGCATCATCGTCCTCCAGCGGAATATCCCGGTAGATAAATTTCACCATTGCCCAGCACAGCAGGATAAACACCAGCGGAACCAGCAGGCAGGCCAATTCGAACCAGTGCGGTAGGCCGGTGATGCCAATAGCAGAGTCTGGTAGGTAAGCGGTTACTAACCATGCAGCAAGATAGAGAAGGGTCAGCCACAGCGCCCAGCGCGCTTCTTTATGGGCCTGAACAAAACGTTTGTCCATTTTTTGTCCCTTGTGGATGAAGAAAGCGGGGATTGTACATGATGAGGCTTTCCAGGCCCCAGAAATAAAAAAGGCCGGATAATCCGGCCTTTTCAAAACACAGGTCTCTTACTTCTCGTTCAGACCGAGTTTTTTCTCCAGATAGTGGATGTTGGTTCCACCATTCTGGAAGTGCTCGTCGCTCATGATGCGCATCTGCAGATCAACGTTGGTTTTGATTCCGTCGATGATCAGTTCCTGCAGGGCGTTCTTCATGCGGGCAATCGCCACGTCACGGTTTTCGCCGTAGCAGATGAGCTTGCCGATCATTGAGTCATAGTACGGCGGTACGGTGTAACCGGCGTAGATATGAGACTCCCAGCGCACGCCAAAGCCACCCGGCGCGTGGAAACGCGTGATTTTACCCGGGCTTGGCAGGAAGGTGTTCGGGTCTTCGGCGTTGATACGGCATTCTACCGCATGGCCTTTCACCACAACTTCTTCCTGCTTGATGGACAGCGGCTGACCGGCTGCGATACGCAGCTGCTCTTTAATCAGGTCAACCCCGGTGATCATTTCGGTAACCGGATGTTCAACCTGAATACGGGTGTTCATCTCAATGAAGTAGAACTCGCCGTTTTCGAACAGGAACTCAAAGGTACCCGCTCCACGATAGCCGATATCGACACACGCTTTAGCGCAACGCTCGCCGATGTAGCGACGCAGTTCCGGAGTAATGCCCGGCGCTGGTGCTTCTTCGACTACTTTCTGGTGACGACGCTGCATGGAGCAGTCACGTTCTGCCAGATAGATTGCGTTACCCTGACCGTCAGCCAGCACCTGAATTTCGATGTGGCGTGGGTTTTCCAGGTATTTTTCCATGTACACCATGTCATTGCTGAAAGCGGCTTTCGCTTCTGCTTTGGTCATGGAGATGGACTGTGCCAGTTCAGCATCGCTGCGCACAACGCGCATACCGCGACCGCCGCCGCCGCCGGACGCCTTGATGATAACCGGGTAGCCAATGCGTTTAGCATGAGCACGGTTAGCATCCATGTCGTCGGTCAGAGGGCCGTCAGAGCCTGGTACGGTTGGTACACCGGCTTTTTTCATCGCGGTGATCGCAGACACTTTGTCGCCCATCAGGCGGATGGTGTCGGCTTTCGGGCCGATGAAGATAAAGCCAGAGCGTTCAACCTGCTCAGCAAAGTTGGCGTTCTCAGAGAGGAAGCCGTAACCCGGATGAATTGCCACCGCGCCGGTGATTTCAGCGGCGCTGATGATAGCCGGGATGTTCAGATAGCTTTTTACGGACGGAGCCGGGCCAATACAGACCGTCTCATCCGCCAGCAATACGTGTTTTAAATCGCGATCCGCGCTTGAGTGCACAGCGACAGTCTTGATGCCCAGTTCTTTACAGGCACGAAGAATACGCAGTGCGATCTCGCCGCGGTTGGCGATAACAATTTTATCCAGCATGTACGCCTCGTTACTCGATGACGACCAGCGGCTCGTCAAATTCAACCGGCTGACCACTTTCGACCAGAATCGCTTTCACAGTACCTGATTTGTCTGCTTCGATCTGGTTCATCATTTTCATCGCTTCAACGATGCACAGGGTATCGCCTACGTTGACTTTCTGACCCACTTCGATGAACGCCTTCGCGTCCGGGCTCGGGGTGCGGTAGAAAGTACCAACCATTGGGGAACGTACGATGTGACCACTGATTTCTGCTGCAGCGGCAGGTGCGGCTTCAGCTGCTGCTGGTGCAACGGCTGCGGAGAGCGCAGGCTGCTGCACTGGCGCAGCGTAAGCTTGCTGCATTACCGGGAAGCTAGCGGCTGGGGCTGCACGGCTGATGCGTACAGACTCTTCGCCTTCAGAAATTTCCAGTTCGGAGATGCCTGATTCTTCAACCAGCTCGATCAGTTTTTTAATCTTACGAATATCCATGAGTGGGTTCCGTACTCTTGTTTAGTGTGATTGTGACAAGCGTTTTACCGCTGTCTGTAAAGCGTATGAATAGCCGTCTGCGCCCAGTCCGCAGATAACGCCAGCAGCGATATCCGACAGATACGAATGGTGACGGAACGGCTCTCGGGCGTGCACGTTACTCAGGTGGATCTCGATAAACGGGATACTCACCGCAAGCAGTGCGTCGCGGATAGCAACACTGGTGTGCGTAAACGCGGCCGGATTGATCAGGATATAGTCCACATTGTCTTTAGCCTGATGAATACGGTCGATGATTGCGTACTCCGCGTTTGACTGAAAATGATCCAAATCCACATTCAGCGACGCTGCTTCCGTGCTCAAACGGTTAACAATTTCGCTTAATGTCAGCGTGCCGTACTTCTCCGGCTCACGGGTGCCGAGCATGTTCAGGTTCGGTCCGTTCAAAACTAAGATCTGGAACTTATCAGTCATTATGCCGCTATCTCCTGCGATTTTCGGGTAAAAAACAAAATATACCGTCGAAGCGCAAATGTCACCTTTTCAGAGGCCAAAAACCACTGTCAGGCGAACCAAGGTCGCACATTATAACGATTTCGTAGCATTTGGCAGCTAAATACTGGTCTTATCAGGGAAGATTATCAACCGCAATCCAAAAAAGATTTGCGGTTGAGAGGCAATCTGCGGGAAAACGCACAGTTTCGCGAACTATCGCAACCACTGGCGGAACTTCTTGTAACGCCATGCTAAAAGCGCCACGGCCGCCAGCGCGTAAAGGATCGGCTGCGGAGAGAGGATCTTCACCGACCACAGATAATGAATGGGTGCGAGGATCGCGACAAGATAGACGAAGTTATGCAGCAACTGCCATCGACGGCCCAGCTTTCGCTGCGCATATTGCGTGGATGTCAGCGCTAACGCCAGTAAAATCACCCAGCTCACAATACCCAGCGTCAGATAAGGGCGCGTCACCAGTTCGCGGCCAAGCAGTGTCAGATTGTTAATTCCCAGTTCCAGCAGGGCATAGCTGGTCAGATGCAGCGTGGCCCAGGCAAAACACCATAGCCCCAAAAGCCGACGGGTGCGTATCAATAGTGGCTGTTTAGCGTAGCGCGCCAGCGGCGAGACGAGCAAGGTGGCCAGTAAAAATTTCAGAGCCATCCGACCGGTAAAATGCTGGATATCCTTGGCCGGATCGGCGCTAAAAAGCCCCTGGCTGGCGGCCCAGAACAGCCAGATAAAAGGGAGTAATCCGGCTAAATGCAGCAGCACTTTCAGCCAGGTAATCTGTTTTGCCGTTAAACGCACTCAGAAGTTCTCCCGTAAATTGAGGCCACGGTACAGCGAGGCCACTTCATCCGCATAACCGTTAAACAGCAGCGTTGGCTGGCGCTTTACGTCCAGCGCGCCGCCGGAACCGATAAAACGCTCGGTCGCCTGCGACCAGCGCGGATGATCCACGTGCGGATTCACGTTGGCGAAGAAACCGTATTCGTCCGGAGCCGCCAGATTCCAGGTGGTTGGCGGACGCTCGCGGGTGAGCTTAATGCTGACGATAGACTTAATTCCTTTGAAACCGTATTTCCACGGCACGGTCAAACGGATGGGCGCGCCGTTCTGCGGCGGAAGCGCCTTGCCGTAAACGCCGACGGTCAGCAGCGTAAGAGGGTGCATGGCTTCGTCAAGGCGTAACCCTTCAACGTAGGGATACTCCAGCCCGCCGCCAATGAACCGGTCTTTCTGGCCCGGCATCTCGTCCGGCGCATACCGCGTCTGGAAAGCGACATATTTTGCGTTGCTGGTGGGCTCCACCATCGCCAGCAATTTATGCAGCGGGAAGCCGATCCAGGGCACCACCATCGACCAGGCTTCCACGCAGCGCATGCGGTAGATACGCTCTTCGAGCGGGAAACGGGTGGTCAGATCGTGGTGGTCCAGCGTCAGGGGTTTTGCCACTTCGCCGTCGATTTTCAGCGTCCACGGATCGGTTTTGAGACTACCGGCGTTGGCCGCAGGATCGGCCTTGTCGAGGCCAAATTCGTAGAAGTTGTTATAGCCCGTCACTTTATCTTCTGGCGTAAGCGTCAGTTTGTTCTGCCATTGGGCGGGTTTCGTAAAGGTGAGCGGGGCGCCGGAAGGGGCCTTCGGCCGATCGTTGCCTTTAAACCAGTCGAGCAGGTCAGCGTGAGCCGAAGGCGAGAGCGAGAGCGCGGTGGCGCTGATGCCAAGCATTTTCAGGATCTGGCGGCGCTGTAACATAAAGACAGACTCGGACGTTACGTCGGCTTCCGTCAGTTTTCGGTTTTTCATGGCATCCTCCGTCATGCGTTTTCCTAAGCATGACGGAGGAGAGTGATTCGCGCGAATATGTCACGAAAATTTGAAGATTAGGCGATTTTCACCAGCGCGCGACCGTGGAACTGGTTATCCATGATCTTACTGGCATAGTCCGGTGCCTGGCTGAGCGTAATCTCCGTGGCGCTTTGGGTGTAGAAAGATTCCGGCAAATCGCGCACCAGACGTTCCCATGCCTCAGTACGACGAGCCGCAGGTGTCATCACGGAATCCACGCCCTGCAGGCGGACGTTACGCAGAATGAATGGCATCACGGTGGTTGGCAGGGCAAATCCGCCCGCCAGCCCGCAGGCGGCCACGCAGCCGCCGTAGTTCATCTGCGCCAGGACTTTTGCCAGCACTTTATCACCGACGGTATCCACCGCGCCCGCCCAGACCTGTTTTTCCAGTGGACGGGTTTCGGCGAATTCGTCACGGCTGAGAATGCGGTTTGCACCGAGCTGGCGCAGGTAATCGTGGGTACTTTCCCGACCGGAAACCGCCGCAACCTGATAGCCCAGCTTGTGCAGTAGCGTCACTGCCGTGCTGCCCACGCCCCCGCTGGCACCGGTGACGACAACTTCCCCCGATTCAGGGCGGATGCCTGCGTCTTCCAGCGCCATCACGCACAGCATCGCGGTAAAGCCTGCCGTGCCGACGATCATCGCCTTGCGGCCATCCATACCTTTCGGCATCGGCACCAGCCAGTCGCCCTTCACGCGCGCCTGCGTGGCCAGCCCGCCCCAGTGATTTTCACCTACGCCCCAGCCGGTGAGCAGGACCTGCTGGCCCGGATGGAAGCGCGGATCCTCGCTGGTATGTACCCGGCCAGCGAAATCAATACCCGGCACCATAGGGAAATTTCGGATGATTTTACCCTTCCCGGTAATCGCCAGCGCATCTTTATAATTTAAACTGGACCAGTCGATGTCGACGGTTACTTCGCCTTCCGGCAGGCGACTCTCTTCTACCGCCTGCACTGAGGCAAGCGTTTTGCCGTCCTGCTGTTCTAAGATCAAAGCCTGCATACGGGGTCCTCTCGACTCATTTGATTGGAAAATAATTTCTGAAGACTATACTCGCTCAGGGAAACGCAGTGCCGATTTAACGCAATAAATTGCCAGATACACCCGATTTGGTAGTATGCCGCATTTGACATGCAAGTTAGCGCTTACTCGCTACCCCATCAACCCACGGAGTAATCTCAAGGATGCGATTAACGACGAAGTTCTCAGCTTTTATCACCTTGCTGACGGGGCTTACCATTTTTGTCACCCTTCTGGGCTGCTCTCTGAGCTTTTACAACGCCATTCAGGACAAACTGGTTAACCGGGTACAGTCTGTCGCGTCGGTAATTGATACGCGTCTGCTGACGACGCCGCTACCGGCACTCTCCAGGGAGCTCGATGAGCTGATGGTACCTGTTGATATTGTTCAGATCGACATTCAGCAGGGAAAGCATCGTGTGTTAAGCCACGAACGCCCGGGAAGCTATCGGCCTGCGGGCGTGGTGAGCCAGTATCGGGAAGTGACCGTACATTCCCTTAAAAATCCGGGGATGACCATACACATGGTCTATCTTGATCCGATGGCCAGCTATTTCCGTTCCATGATGACCACCGCGCCGCTCACCGTCGCGGTGGCGTTTATCGTCCTGCTGATCTTTCTCGCGGTCCGCTGGCTGCGCCGCCAGCTCTCCGGCCAGGAGCTGCTGGAGATGCGCTCCGTGCGGATCCTTAACGGTGAACGCGGCCCGCAGGTCCGTGGTTCAGTCCACGAATGGCCGTCACGCGCCAGCAGCGCGCTGGATACGCTGCTTTCGGAAATCCAGTTTGCCAGCGACCAGCGCAGCCGAATGGATACGCTGATCCGCTCCTATGCCGCGCAGGATAATAAAACCGGCCTCAACAACCGCCTTTTCTTTGATAATCAGCTCGCCACGCTGCTCGACGATTCGGAAAAAGTGGGGACGCACGGGGTGGTGATGATGATTCGCCTGCCTGATTTCGATCTCCTGCGCGACACCTGGGGACAGCGGGCCGCGGAAGAAAATCTCTTTACGCTGATCAACCTGCTCTCCACCTTTATTATGCGCTACCCGGGCGCGCTGCTGGCCCGCTACCACCGCAGCGACTTTGCCGTGTTGCTGCCGCATCGGACGCTGAAGGAGTCGGAAAGCATCGCCAGCCAGCTGCTGAAGGCGGTTGATGCGCTGCCGCAGAGCAAAATGCTCGACAGGGACGATATGGTCCACATGGGGATCTGCGCCTGGCGTGGCGGACAATCGACAGAACAGGTGATGGAGCATGCGGAAGCGGCCACCCGCAACGCCGTGCTGCAGGGCGCGAACGGATGGGCGGTCTATGATGATTCGCTGCCGGAAAAAGGGCGCGGTAACGTGCGCTGGCGTACGTTGATTGAGCAAATGCTAAGTCGCGGCGGACCGCGTATTTATCAAAAACCCGCGGTCATGAAAAACGGCAACGTTCATCACCGTGAACTGATGTGTCGTATTTTTGACGGTACGGAAGAGGTTATTTCTGCGGAATATCTGCCAATGGTGCTGCAATTTGGGCTGTCCGAAGAGTATGACCGTCAGCAAATTAGCCGCTTGATTCCGTTTTTATCATTCTGGCCTGAAGAGAGCCTGGCGTTACAGGTCACCGTGGAGTCATTAATACGCCCGCGTTTTCAGCGCTGGCTGCGTGATACATTAATGCAATGCGAAAAATCGCAACGCAAACGCATTATTTTTGAACTTGCTGAGGCGGATGTAGGTCAACACATCAGCCGGTTACGTCCGGTGGTTCGTTTGATCAACGCGCTCGGCGCGCGCGTCGCGGTGACGCAGGCAGGTTTGACGCTGGTCAGCACCAACTGGATCAAGGAGCTGGATGTGGAGCTATTAAAGCTACATCCGGGGCTGGTAAGGAATATTGAAAAGCGCACGGAAAACCAGCTGCTGGTACAGAGCCTGGTTGAGGCGTGCAAAGGAACGCGAACACAGGTCTTTGCCGCGGGCGTGCGCGCCAGAGGCGAATGGCAAATGTTAACAGAGCGCGGTGTAATGGGTGGTCAGGGGGATTTTTTTGCTGCCTCTCAGCCGCTTGACACCAATGTGAAAAAATATTTGCAAAGATACTCGGTTTGACCTGCCGTTTACGCTGTTTTCACGTAGAATATCGCGCCTGTAGCTTTGAGTATGTCGAGCAAAAAGCCAGTGAACGACCTTTAACGGGTTACAAAGGTCAGTAAGGAGTGCTGCTGTTTACTCAGCCCTGAGGGAGTCAGGGGATGATTTTGTAACATCAGGAAACGTACTGCACAAATTTTCACCGTTGCAGATGATTTTTGCGCCTTGTCGCTGCTGCGTGTGGTTGGTAAAGTAAGCGGATTTTGTTTTCCGCCCCAGCTTTCAGGATTATCCCTTAGTATGTTGAAAAAATTTCGTGGCATGTTTTCCAATGACCTGTCCATTGACCTGGGTACTGCGAATACCCTTATTTATGTAAAAGGACAAGGCATCGTATTGAATGAGCCTTCCGTTGTGGCCATTCGTCAGGATCGTGCAGGCTCGCCGAAAAGCGTAGCCGCTGTGGGTCATGACGCGAAGCAGATGCTGGGTCGTACCCCTGGCAACATCGCCGCTATTCGCCCAATGAAAGACGGCGTTATCGCTGACTTCTTCGTGACTGAAAAAATGCTTCAGCACTTCATCAAGCAGGTTCACAGCAACAGCTTCATGCGTCCAAGCCCGCGTGTTCTGGTGTGTGTGCCGGTTGGCGCAACCCAGGTCGAGCGTCGCGCAATCCGTGAATCTGCTCAGGGCGCAGGTGCGCGTGAAGTGTTCCTGATTGAAGAGCCAATGGCGGCGGCAATCGGTGCAGGTCTGCCTGTGTCTGAAGCGACCGGTTCCATGGTGGTGGATATCGGTGGTGGTACCACTGAAGTGGCCGTTATCTCTCTGAACGGCGTGGTGTACTCCTCTTCCGTACGTATCGGTGGTGACCGCTTCGACGAAGCCATCATTAATTATGTGCGCCGTAACTACGGCTCTCTGATCGGTGAAGCCACCGCAGAGCGTATCAAACACGAAATCGGCTCTGCATATCCGGGCGATGAAGTGCGCGAGATCGAAGTACGTGGCCGCAACCTGGCTGAAGGTGTTCCACGCGGTTTCACCCTGAACTCCAACGAAATTCTGGAAGCACTGCAGGAGCCACTGACGGGTATCGTGAGTGCGGTAATGGTCGCGCTGGAACAGTGCCCACCAGAGCTGGCGTCCGATATCTCGGAGCGCGGTATGGTTCTGACCGGTGGTGGTGCGCTGCTGCGTAACCTCGACCGCCTGTTAATGGAAGAGACAGGTATTCCTGTCGTAGTTGCAGAAGATCCACTGACTTGCGTCGCCCGTGGTGGTGGCAAGGCGCTGGAAATGATCGACATGCACGGCGGCGATTTGTTCAGCGAAGAGTAGTCGAGTTTGAGAGGGTAGCAATTTGCTACCCTTTCTCTCTGACGCGAGAATACGCATAGCCTATGAAGCCAATTTTTAGCCGTGGCCCATCGCTACAGTTTCGCCTCATTCTGGCGGTTCTGGTTGCGCTTGGGGTCATTATTGCCGATAGCCGCCTCGGTACGTTCAGCCAGATCCGAACGTACATGGATACCGCCGTCAGTCCTTTCTACTTTATATCAAATGGTCCCCGTGAACTGCTCGACTCCGTTTCTCAAACGCTGTCTTCACGAGACCAGCTCGAACTTGAAAACCGGGCATTACGCCAGGAACTGCTGCTGAAAAACAGCGAACTTCTGATGCTGGGGCAATACAAGCAGGAAAACGCGCGTCTGCGTGAGCTGCTCGGCTCGCCGCTGCGTCAGGATGAGCAGAAGATGGTTACCCAGGTGATCTCCACCGTGAACGACCCTTACAGCGATCAGGTTGTGATCGACAAAGGGAGCGTCAACGGGGTGTATGAAGGCCAGCCCGTCATCAGTGATAAAGGCGTAGTAGGCCAGGTTGTTGCCGTCGCCAAACTGACCAGCCGCGTGCTGCTGATTTGTGACGCCACGCATGCGCTGCCGATCCAGGTCTTGCGTAACGATATCCGCGTGATTGCGGCCGGGAACGGCTGTACGGATGACCTGCAGCTGGAACACCTGCCGGCCAACACGGATATCCGCGTGGGCGACGTGCTGGTGACCTCCGGTCTGGGTGGCCGCTTCCCTGAAGGCTATCCGGTTGCGGTGGTCTCTTCGGTGAAGCTGGATACGCAGCGTGCCTATACCGTGATTCAGGCGCGTCCAACCGCCGGTTTACAGCGTCTGCGCTACCTGCTGCTGCTGTGGGGCGCCGATCGTAACGGTACTAACCCGATGACGCCTGAAGAGGTCCATCGTGTGGCAAATGAACGCCTGATGCAGATGATGCCGCAGGTTCTCCCGCCAGCGGACTCTATGGGGCCGCCTGCGCCAGTCCCGGCACCGGCAACGGGGTTAACGCAGCCGCTGCCGGATGCGCCGCCACCGCCTAAACTCTCTTCGGGAGGGCAGTAGTGGCAAGCTATCGTAGCCAGGGACGCTGGGTCATCTGGCTCTCGTTCCTCATTGCACTGTTGCTGCAGATTATGCCCTGGCCGGATAACATTCTCGTTTTCCGGCCAAACTGGGTCTTGCTCATTTTGCTCTACTGGATCCTTGCCCTGCCGCATCGCGTAAATGTCGGCACGGGTTTTGTGATGGGTGCCATACTGGATCTCATTAGTGGCTCTACGCTGGGCGTACGCGCCTTGTCCATGAGCATTATTGCGTACCTCGTCGCACTGAAATTCCAGCTCTTCCGTAACCTCGCGCTCTGGCAACAGGCCCTGGTCGTGATGCTGTTGTCGCTTGCTGCGGATATCGTTGTTTTCTGGGCAGAGTTTTTAGTGATCAACGTCTCTTTCCGACCGGAAGTGTTCTGGAGTAGTGTAGTAAACGGTGTGCTCTGGCCGTGGCTATTCCTGCTGATGCGTAAGGTTCGCCAGCAGTTTGCTGTGCAATAAAAGGTTTCTATGACGTCTTTGTATCTCGCTTCCGGCTCCCCGCGCCGTCAGGAACTCCTGACGCAGCTTGGGGTCTCTTTTGAACGCATCGTGACCGGCATTGAAGAAATACGTGCTGAGGGCGAAAGTGCTCAACAGTACGTGTCACGTCTGGCGCGTGAGAAAGCGCAGGCGGGCGTGGCCTGCGTGCCGCGCGATCTGCCCGTGCTGGGAGCTGATACCATCGTTATCCTTAACGGTGAAGTGCTGGAGAAACCGCATGACGCCGAACACGCGGCGCGCATGCTGCGCAAAATGTCCGGACAAACGCATCAGGTGATGACGGCCGTCGCGCTGGCGGACCGCCAGCACGTGCTGGATTGCCTGGTGGTGACGGATGTCACGTTCAGAGTACTTACCGACGACGAGATCGCCGCTTATATTGCCAGCGGTGAACCGATGGATAAAGCAGGTGCATACGGTATTCAGGGGCTGGGTGGCTGTTTTGTCAGGAAGATTCATGGCAGCTATCACGCCGTAGTCGGCTTACCGCTGGTGGAAACGTATGAGTTGCTGAGCAATTTTAACTCACTGCGTGAGGGAAGGGATAATTATGACGGCTGAATTGTTGGTAAACGTAACGCCATCGGAAACCCGTGTGGCCTATATTGACGGTGGCATTCTTCAGGAAATTCATATTGAGCGTGAAGCGCGGCGCGGAATAGTAGGCAATATCTACAAAGGTCGTGTCAGTCGTGTACTGCCGGGTATGCAGGCGGCTTTTGTAGATATTGGACTGGATAAGGCGGCATTTTTACATGCCTCCGACATCATGCCGCACACCGAGTGCGTCGCGGGCGAAGAGCAAAAGCAGTTTGCCGTGCGCGACATTTCTGAACTGGTGCGTCAGGGGCAGGACTTAATGGTGCAGGTGGTGAAAGATCCTCTTGGTACCAAAGGCGCCCGTCTGACCACCGATATCACCTTACCTTCCCGCTATCTGGTCTTTATGCCCGGCGCGTCGCACGTGGGCGTTTCGCAGCGTATTGAGAGCGAAAGCGAGCGCGAGCGCCTGAAGAAAGTCGTCAGCGCCTACTGCGATGAACAGGGCGGATTTATCATCCGCACCGCCGCGGAAGGGATCAGCGAGGAAGACCTGGCGTCAGATGCGGCTTACCTGAAGCGCGTCTGGACAAAAGTGATGGAGCGTAAAAAACGCAACCAGACCCGCTATCAGCTCTATGGTGAGCTGGCGCTGGCGCAGCGCGTGCTGCGTGACTTTGCCGACGCGCAGCTCGACCGCATTCGCGTGGATTCCCGCCTGACGTATGAAGCGCTGCTGGAGTTTACCGCTGAATATATCCCGGAGATGCCTGGCCTGCTGGAGCACTACACCGGGCGTCAGCCGATCTTCGATCTCTATGATGTCGAAAACGAGATCCAGCGTGCCCTGGAGCGTAAGGTTGAGCTGAAGTCCGGCGGCTATTTGATCATCGATCAGACCGAAGCGATGACCACCGTCGATATCAACACCGGCGCGTTTGTCGGTCATCGTAATCTGGACGACACCATCTTCAACACCAACATCGAAGCCACGCAGGCGATTGCGCGCCAGCTTCGTCTGCGCAATCTGGGCGGCATTATCATCATCGACTTCATCGATATGAGTAATGAAGACCATCGCCGCCGCGTGCTGCACTCGCTTGAGCAGGCCCTGAGTAAAGATCGCGTGAAAACCAGCATCAACGGCTTCTCACAGCTGGGGCTGGTGGAAATGACGCGTAAGCGTACCCGCGAGAGCGTGGAGCATGTGCTGTGTAATGAATGCCCGACCTGCCATGGACGCGGAACGGTAAAGACGGTTGAGACGGTCTGCTACGAGATCATGCGTGAAATCGTCCGTGTTCATCATGCCTACGACTCCGATCGTTTTCTGGTCTATGCTTCCCCTGCGGTGGCTGAAGCGCTGAAAGGCGAAGAGTCACACGCGCTGGCGGAAGTGGAAATCTTTGTCGGCAAACAGGTAAAAGTACAAATTGAACCGCTCTATAACCAGGAGCAGTTTGACGTCGTGATGATGTAAGCGCAGTACGCTGCGTGACGAATGCTGACAAGGAGAGATGCGTGAGGCGATTGCCGGGGATTTTATTGCTTACAGGGGCAACGCTGGTCGTGATTGTCGCGTTGCTCGTGAGCGGGCTACGCCTCGTTTTACCGCATCTGGACAGCTGGCGTCCGCAGCTGCTGGCAAAAATCGAATCCACCACCGGCGTGCCGGTGAACGTCAGCCAGGTAAGCGCCAGCTGGCAGAACTTTGGCCCGACGCTCGATGTGCGGGATATCAACGCCAGCCTGAAAGATGGCGGCCACCTCAAAATCAAACGCGTGACCCTGGCGCTGGACGTCTGGCAAAGCCTGCTGCATCTGCGCTGGCAGTTTCGCGATCTCACCTTTTATCAGCTTCAGTTTCTGACCAATACGCCCATCTCCGGCGGCGACAGCAGCCAGGGGCTTGAGGCCAACCGTTTTAGCGATCTTTTCCTGCGCCAGTTCGATCATTTTGATCTGCGCGACAGCGAAGTGAGCTTTATTACCCTTTCCGGCCAGCGTGCGGAACTGGCGATCCCCCAGCTGACCTGGCTCAACGGCAGGAACCGGCACCGCGCTGAGGGGCAGGTGAGTCTCTCCAGCCTGAACGGTCAGCACGGCGTGATGCAGGTGCGCATGGATCTGCGTGACGATGACGGTCTGCTAAATAACGGCAAAGTCTGGCTGCAGGCCGACGATGTGGACGTCAAACCGTGGCTGGGCGACTGGCTCCAGCAGAATATGCAGCTGGAAACGGCCCGATTCAGCCTTGAAGGCTGGCTGACCCTGACGAAAGGCGAATTTGCCAGCGGCGATATCTGGCTCAAGCAGGGGGGCGCGAGCTGGAAAGGTGAAAACCAGCAGCATCAGCTTTCCGTCGATAATCTCACCGCCCACGTGACGCAGGAGAAAGAGGGATGGCAGTTTGCCATTCCCGATACGCGGATCGCGATGGACGGCAAGCCGTGGCCGCGCGGTGCGCTGACGCTGGCCTGGATGCCGGAGCAGGACGTTGGCGGCACGGCCAGTAAACGCAGCGACGAGCTGCGCATCCGCGCCAGCAACCTGGATTTGGCCGCCATTGAAGGGCTGCGCTCAATGGCGGCAAAGCTCTCTCCAGACCTGGGCGAGATCTGGCTGGCTACGCAGCCGAGCGGAAAGATCGATTCTCTGGCGCTGGATATCCCGCTTCAGGCGACGGAAAAAACCCGTTTCCAGGCAACATGGAAAGATCTTGCCTGGAAGCAGTGGAAGCTGCTGCCGGGTGCGGAGCACTTTAGCGGCAAGCTGGAAGGCAGCGTGGAGAACGGCAGGCTGACGGTTGATATGCACGACGCCAGAATGCCGTACGAGACGGTCTTCCGCGCACCGCTGGAAATCGAACAGGGGAACGCAGTGCTTAACTGGCTCCGTAACGATAAGGGCTTCCAGCTCGATGGTCGCCACATCGATGTCAAAGCTAAAGCGGTACACGCGCGGGGTGACTTCCGCTATCTGCAACCGCAGGGGGACGAGCCGTGGCTGGGTATTCTGGCCGGAATCAGTACCGATGATGGCTCGCAGGCCTGGCGCTATTTCCCGGAAAACCTGATGGGTAAAGCGCTGGTCGACTATCTGAGCGGCGCGATTCAGGGGGGGCAGGCGGAAAACGCCACGCTGGTCTACGGCGGTAACCCCCATCTGTTCCCGTACAAACATAATGAAGGTCAGTTCCAGGTGCTGGTGCCGCTGCATGACGCCACCTTCGCGTTCCAGCCGGGCTGGCCCGCGCTGAAAAACCTGGATATCGAACTTAACTTCCTCAATGACGGCCTGTGGATGAAGTCCGACAGCGTGGCGCTGGGCGGCGTGACGGCCAGCAACCTGACGGCCAACATTCCGGACTACTCAAAAGAGAAGCTGCTGATTGATGCCGACATCAACGGTCCCGGCAAGGCGGTGGGACCGTACTTTGAGGAGACCCCCCTGAAAGAGTCGCTGGCGGCGACGCTTCAGCAGCTGCAGCTTGATGGCGATGTGAATGCTCGCTTACATCTTGATATCCCGCTGGACGGTGAGATGACCACCGCGAAAGGCGACGTCCGTCTGAAGAACAACAGTCTGTACATTAAACCCCTTGAGAGCACCCTGAAAAATCTCAGCGGGCAGTTCAGCTTTGAGAACGGTAACCTGAAGAGCGAGCCGCTGACCGCCAGCTGGTTTAATCAGCCCGTGAATATCGACTTCACGACCACAGAGGGTGAAAAGGCGTATCAGGTGGCCGTCAATCTGGACGGTAACTGGCAGCCAGCGCGAATGGATGTCCTGCCGAAGCCGATTGAGGCGTCGGTGGAGGGGGCGGTCGCCTGGCAGGGTAAAGTGGCAATCGACCTGCCTTATCACGCGGGTGCCCAGTACAAGGTCGACATCACGGGTGATCTGAAGAATCTTCGAAGCCAGCTGCCTGCGCCGCTGGATAAACAGGCCGGACAGCCGCTGCCGGTGAAGCTGAACGTCGAGGGCAACCTGAACAGCTTCGCGCTGACCGGAAACGCGGGCGGGACGAACCACTTCAACAGCCGCTGGCTGCTTAACCGCAAGCTCACCCTCGACAGGGCCATCTGGACGACGGATAGCCGCTCCACGCCGCCGCTGCCAGAGCAGACGGGCGTTGAGCTGAATCTGCCGCCGATGGACGGTGCAGAGTGGCTGGCGTTGTTCCAGAAAGGCGTTGGGCAAAATGTTGATGAAACCGCCCAGTTCCCGCAAACCATTACCGTACGCACGCCGTCGCTGATGCTGGGCGGGCAGCAGTGGAACAACCTGAGTATTGTCTCGCAGCCTGCTGCTAACGGAACGAAAGTGGAGGCCCAGGGCCGGGAGATCAACGGCACGCTGACCATGCGCAATCACGCGCCGTGGCAGGCGGCGATCCGCTATCTCTACTACAACCCGGCCGCCGCGAGTAAAGATAAACCGGCGGATACCTCGCCGCTGAGTCAAACCTCCCGCGTCGATTTTAGCGGCTGGCCCGATCTCCAGCTGCGCTGCGCGGAGTGCTGGCTGTGGGGACAGAAATATGGCCGTATCGACGGTGATTTTGCCATTCAGGGAAATACGCTTACGCTCACCGGTGGATTGATCGACACTGGCTTTGGCCGCATGACGGCAGGCGGGGAATGGGTGAATAACCCGGGCGAGCAGCGAACGTCCCTCAAGGGAGACATTAAAGGCAACAAACTGGATGCGGCAGCCAATTTCTTTGGCATCAGCACGCCGCTACGCGGTTCGTCATTTGACGTCGATTACGATCTTCACTGGCGCGACGCCCCGTGGAAGCCGGATGAGGCCTCGCTGAACGGCATTCTGAAAACCCGCTTCGGCAAAGGTGAAATCGCCGACGTGAGCACGGGGCGCGCCGGGCAGATCCTGCGCCTGCTGAGTTTTGATGCGCTGCTGCGCAAGCTGCGCTTCGATTTCAGCGATACCTTCAGCGAAGGGTTCTACTACGATTCCATCCGCAGTACGGCGTGGATCAAGGACGGCGTTCTGCATACGGACGATACGCTGGTGGATGGCCTGGAAGCGGATATCGCCATGAAAGGCTCGGTCAACCTCGTGCGCCGCGAGCTGGATATGGAAGCCGTGGTGGCGCCGGAAATTTCCGCGAGCGTGGGCGTTGCGGCGGCCTTCGTGGTGAACCCGATTGTCGGTGCGGCGGTGTTTGCCGCCAGTAAAGTGCTAGGGCCGCTGTGGAGCAAGGTCTCCATTCTGCGCTACCGCATTACCGGTCCGGTCGATAAACCGCAGATCAACGAGGTGCTGCGCCAGCCGCGCAAAGATGCACAGCAATGATTTGACGTGGGCAGGTAATTGCCTCACTCTCAATAAATACGATCTTTATACCGCCACGGGCGGCAACGAACGAGTAGCAATAC
The DNA here is from genome assembly GCF_019584165.1 of Enterobacter sp. EC_64. Lineage (NCBI taxonomy): Bacteria > Pseudomonadati > Pseudomonadota > Gammaproteobacteria > Enterobacterales > Enterobacteriaceae > Enterobacter > Enterobacter sp. EC_64. Next base: position 98,009 of record NZ_VDAS01000014.1, on the reverse strand, counting down.
GATGAGTCTGAACCTGGTAAGTGAACATTTGCTCGCAGCGAACGGCCTGAACCATCAGGACCTGTTCTCCATTCTTGGTCAACTGACCGAACGCCGTCTCGACTACGGCGACCTTTATTTCCAGTCGAGCTATCACGAATCCTGGGTTTTAGAAGACAGCATCATTAAAGATGGCTCTTACAACATCGACCAGGGCGTTGGCGTCCGCGCCGTCAGCGGGGAGAAAACCGGTTTTGCGTATGCCGATCAGATTAGCCTCGCCGCACTTGAGCAGAGCGCGCAGGCCGCGCGCACCATTGTGCGTGATACCGGCGATGGTCGCGTGAAAATCCTGGGAGAAGTGCAGCACTCTGCGCTCTATACCAGCATCGATCCGCTGCAGAGCATGAGCCGTGAAGAGAAGCTGGATATCCTGCGCCGCGTGGACAAAGTGGCGCGCGCGGCAGATAAACGCGTGCAGGAAGTTTCAGCCAGCCTGAGCGGTGTGTATGAACTGATTCTGGTGGCGGCAACGGACGGTACCCTGGCGGCAGATGTCCGTCCGCTGGTGCGTCTCTCTATCAGCGTGCAGGTTGATGAGGACGGCAAACGCGAGCGCGGTTCAAGCGGCGGCGGCGGTCGTTTTGGCTATGATTGGTTCCTGGGCGACGTTGACGGTGAAGCGCGCGCTGACGCGTGGGCAAAAGAAGCCGTGCGCATGGCGCTGGTGAATCTGAATGCCGTCGCGGCGCCGGCGGGTTCATTCCCGGTGGTGCTGGGTGCCGGCTGGCCGGGCGTGCTGCTGCATGAGGCGGTGGGCCATGGTCTGGAAGGCGACTTTAACCGTCGCGGAACGTCGGTATTCAGCGGTCAGATTGGTCAACTTGTCTCCTCTGAACTGTGCACCGTGGTGGATGATGGCACCATGCGCGATCGTCGCGGCTCGGTGGCTATCGACGATGAAGGTACGCCCGGCCAGTACAACGTGCTGATCGAAAACGGCGTGCTGAAAGGCTACATGCAGGACAAGCTCAACGCGCGCCTGATGGGCGTTGCGCCAACGGGTAACGGCCGTCGTGAATCCTACGCGCACCTGCCGATGCCGCGCATGACCAATACCTACATGCTGCCGGGCAAATCCACGCCGCAGGAGATTATCGAATCCGTTGATTACGGTATCTTTGCGCCTAACTTTGGCGGCGGCCAGGTGGATATCACCTCCGGTAAGTTTGTCTTCTCTACCTCAGAAGCGTACCTGATCGAAAAGGGCAAAGTGACCAAAGCGGTGAAAGGTGCAACGCTGATCGGCTCCGGTATTGAAGCCATGCAGCAGATCTCCATGGTCGGTAACGATCTGAAGCTGGATAACGGCGTGGGCGTCTGCGGTAAAGAGGGCCAGAGCCTGCCAGTGGGCGTGGGCCAGCCAACGCTGAAAGTAGACAACCTGACGGTGGGCGGCACAGCCTGACCTGAGCAAACATAAAAAAAGGCGCTACAGATGTAGCGCCTTTTTTTTAACGTAAGTTACCCAGCGTGATCTCCGGATCCGGCTCGTGAGTGATGCGGTTACGCAAGTCACGACGAATAATTTCGATCGACCAGAACCAGACCAGATGGCCCACGATCTCTGACACGTGTTCATACCACGGCAGCTCAAACAGCGGTGGCGTCAACCCCATCAGCGGGAAGGAAATCATATGCACAAAGAGCTGAGCTAACGCACCTGCCAGCAAACCCTGCCAGAGTTTAATTTTCGGGAAGACTTCAGCAACGACACAATAGCCAACAGCGAAGACGATGGAGAAAATAATATGCGTTACGCCGACCCAGTTAAATATATGTCCGGCAAATGTATAAACTGCCGCGTTAGGATCGACAACGCCAAGCCAGTCACGTAAAAATACATAGGGAGGATTTAAAAAATTGCGGGAGCAGTCAATCTGCCCTGCGGCTCTTATTAAGTGCTCAGGTCCGCATGCGCCGGTGAATAAGTCGGCGGGGCTGCGTGGCGGAAGCGGCACTTCGGCTCCCCATTTGACAAAAGCGGAGACGATCCCTGCAATTAAACCGATGAACGCGGCGAGTCCATAGCGCCTGCGTGAAGGCGGTGTTTGTTCAAATAGATTCATTTCTTTTCCTTGTTTAACGTCATCCTGCGAAATACATTTTATTATTCATATCAGCAACAAATTAATAACAGCCTGACGAGCAGACTGCATATAAAGTAATGGGCTGATGGCGGTAGTGTCAATTAGCTATTCCTGATAGTGGCGAAGGAATATTCCTGAATGAATACGGGATTCATCCTGGGAATATTCATCGGTCCTATACGTTCTGGAATAAATGGATTATTCCTTTCGTCTTCCCCGCATCCCCTGAAACAGCTCCGCCACGTCCACAAAATACTCGGTCAGATAGTTAATGCACACCTGGACTTTCAGCGGGAGCTTGTCTTTTTCGGTATACAGGGCGTACACCGGACGCGGATCGGATTGGTAGCGCGGGAAGAGGATCTCCAGCACGCCGCTGTTGATTTCGTTGATCACCCACATCAGCGGCACGTAGGCGATCCCGGCGCCAGCCACCAGCCAGCGCGAAATGGTCATGGGGTCGTTAGTGACAAACCGCCCCTCCGGCAGCAGTTTGGTGGAGATCCCTTCCGGGGCAATCAGCTCAAATTCATTGTCGGGCCGCACGCTGTACTCCAGCCACGAGTGGTTGGTGAGATCGGCGGGTTTCTCCGGCACACCGTACTGGGCCAGATAGCTCTTCGAAGCGCAGACGACCATCGGCATGCTGCCCAGCCGACGCGAGAACAGGCTGGAATCCTGAAGCGCGCCGACGCGGATCACCACGTCCAGGCCGTCGGCAATCAGATCCGGTGCCGGGATACCCGTCACCAGATTGACGGTAAGCCCGGGGTACTCTTTCAGCATATCCGCCGTCATGGCAGCGAGAACATTTTGTGCCATAGTTGAAGAACACCCGATGCGCAGCGTGCCGATGGGGGTGTTGTTGAAGGCGTAGAGCTGTTCGTGAACATCCCGCACTTCCAGAAGCATGCGACGACAGCCCTGATAGTAAATTTTACCCGCTTCCGTCAGACCAATGCTGCGGGTACTGCGGTTGAGCAGCTTGACCTGAAGCTCATCTTCCAGTTTGGACACCGTCTGGCTGATGGAGGAGACGCTCATCTGAAGCTGGCGTGCAGCGGCGGTAAAGGAGCCCAGTTCAACCACTTTGGCGAAGACTGACATGCGTTTTAAACGTTCCATTGTTCACTCTGACTTAAAAGTGATTTAGATCACATATTATAGATAACAGCATAACAGTTACGTTAATATATTATTAATTACATAACGGCTGCGCCATTCTCGCCCGGCGTTTCTTGCTCTCCTGCGGTGGCGTGCGCTAAAAAATTCTGAAGCCTGCACTCTCTCTTATCAAGGTCAACATGAGTCTGTTTCCCGTTATCGTGGTGTTCGGTCTGTCGTTCCCACCGATATTTTTCGAGCTTCTTTTATCACTGGCGATCTTCTGGCTGGTGCGCAAGGTGCTGGTCCCTACCGGGATCTACGATTTCGTCTGGCACCCTGCATTGTTCAATACCGCGCTGTATTGCTGCCTGTTTTACCTGATATCGCGCATGTTTGTCTGAGGTTGATGTGAAAACGCTAACAAGAAAAATCTCCCGCACTGCCATCACCATGGCGCTGGTTATCCTCGCCTTCATTGCCATTTTTCGCGCCTGGGTCTATTACACCGAATCACCGTGGACGCGTGATGCACGCTTCAGCGCCGATGTGGTGGCCATCGCCCCTGACGTGGCCGGTCTTATCACGGCGGTTAACGTTCACGATAACCAGCTGGTGAAAAAAGATCAGGTTCTGTTCACCATCGACCAGCCTCGTTACCAGAAAGCGCTGGAAGAGGCGGAAGCGGACGTGGCCTATTACCAGGCGCTGGCTGCGGAGAAACGCCGTGAGGCAGGCCGCCGTAATCAGCTTGGCGTTCAGGCAATGTCCCGTGAAGAGATTGACCAGTCCAACAACGTGCTGCAAACCGTGCTGCACCAGCTGGCGAAAGCAGAAGCAACGCGCGATCTGGCGAAGCTCGATCTGGAGCGTACCGTGATCCGCGCGCCGTCTGATGGCTGGGTGACCAACCTTAACGTCTATGCCGGGGAATTCATTACCCGTGGCTCAACCGCCGTGGCGCTGGTGAAACAGAACTCTTTCTATGTACTCGCCTATATGGAAGAGACCAAGCTGGAAGGCGTACGTCCCGGCTATCGGGCAGAAATCACGCCGCTGGGCAGCAACCGCGTCTTTAAAGGTACCGTCGACAGCGTCGCCGCAGGGGTCACCAACTCCAGCAGTTCGCGTGATGCAAAAGGGATGGCAACGGTGGATTCCAACCTCGAGTGGGTGCGTCTGGCCCAGCGCGTGCCGGTCCGTATCCACCTGGATGAACAGCAGGGCAATCTGTGGCCTGCGGGTACCACGGCGACGGTGGTGATTACCGGTGAGAAAGATCGGGATGCCAGCCAGGACTCGTTCTTCCGTAAAATCGCCCACCGTCTGCGCGAGTTTGGTTAATCGCTATGGGCATCTTTTCCATCGCCAGCCAGCACATTCGCTTCGCCGTGAAGCTGGCGTGTGCCATTGTGCTGGCGCTGTTTGTTGGCTTCCACTTCCAGCTTGAAACCCCGCGCTGGGCAGTGCTGACGGCCGCGATTGTCGCGGCGGGTCCCGCCTTTGCCGCGGGTGGGGAACCCTATTCAGGCGCGATCCGCTATCGCGGAATGCTGCGTATCATCGGGACGTTCATCGGCTGTATCGCGGCGCTCACCATTATTATCCTGATGATCCGCACGCCACTGCTGATGCTGATGGTGTGCTGTATCTGGGCGGGCTTCTGCACCTGGATCTCATCCCTGGTGAAAGTGGAGAACTCCTATGCCTGGGGTCTGGCGGGCTATACCGCGCTGATTATTATCATCACCATCCAGTCCGAGCCGCTGCTGGCTCCGCAGTTTGCGGTGGAGCGATGCAGTGAGATTGTCATTGGTATCGTGAGTGCAATTGTCGCGGACCTGCTGTTCTCCCCGCGCTCCATCAAGCAGGAAGTCGACCGTGAGCTTGATGCGCTGATTGTCGCCCAGTACCAGCTGATGCAGCTCTGCATTAAGCACGGCGATAGCGAAGAGGTGGATAAAGCCTGGAGCGGGCTGGTTCGCCGGACGCAGGCGCTGGAAGGGATGCGCAGCAATCTCAATATGGAGTCGTCACGCTGGGCTCGCGCTAACCGTCGTCTGAAAGCCCTTAATACGGTCTCGTTAACGCTGATTACCCAGGCATGTGAAACCTACCTGATTCAGAACACGCGCCCGGAAGTGGTCACCGATACGTTCCGCGAACTGTTCGCTGAGCCAGTGGAAACGGTGCAGGACGTGCACAAGCAGCTTAAGCGTATGCGCAGGGTTATTGCCTGGACAGGGGAACGTGACACGCCGGTAACGATCTACACCTGGGTCGGCGCCGCGACGCGCTACCTGCTGCTGAAACGCGGCGTGATCGGGAATACCAAAATCAGCGCGGCGGAAGAAGAGGTACTGCAGGGCGAAGTGGTGATCAAGCCGGAATCCGCCGAGCGCCATCACGCGATGGTCAACTTCTGGCGTACGACGCTTGCCTGTATGCTCGGCACGCTGTTCTGGCTGTGGACGGGCTGGACGTCCGGCAGCGGCGCGATGGTGATGATTGCCGTCGTGACCGCACTGGCGATGCGTCTGCCTAACCCGCGTATGGTCGCCATCGATTTCCTGTACGGCACCCTTGCCGCCCTGCCGATCGGCGCGCTCTATTTTCTGGTCATCATCCCGTCTACCCAGCAGAGCATGCTGCTGCTCTGTATTAGCCTGGCGGTGATGGCGTTCTTTATCGGTATAGAAGTGCAAAAGCGGCGTCTGGGATCGCTGGGGGCGCTGGCGAGCACGATTAACATCATCGTGCTGGATAACCCGATGACCTTCCATTTCAGCCAGTTCCTCGACAGTGCGTTAGGTCAGCTGGTGGGCTGTTTCCTGGCGATGATGGTGATTCTGCTGGTCCGCGATAATTCGCAGGCAAGAACGGGCCGCGTGCTGTTGAACCAGTTTGTGTCGGCCGCCGTCTCGTCGATGACAACCAACACCGCGCGCCGTAAAGAGAACCACCTGCCCGCGCTCTACCAGCAGCTGTTTTTACTGCTGAACAAGTTCCCGGGCGACATTGCGAAGTTCCGCCTGGCGCTGACCATGATCATTGCACACCAGCGTCTGCGCAATGCGCCGGTGCCGATCAACGACGATCTGTCGGCCTGGCACCGCCAGCTGCGTCGTACCGCGGACCACGTGCTTTCCGCCAGCAGTGATGACAAACGACGTCGCTACTTTACGCAGCTGCTTGCAGAGCTTGATATCTACCAGGAGAAGCTTAAAACCTGGGAAGCGCCGCCTCAGGTGACCGAGCCGGTAGGACGGCTGGTGTTGATGCTGCATCGCTACCAGAATGCCCTCACGGATAGCTGACTGAAGTAAAAAAACCGACGCCAAAAGCGTCGGTTTTTTTGTGGCTATACTTATTCCAGCACGTTCTTACATTTCAGGAAGGGAGGACACATGACGACCCAGGCGCTTCAGGATCACATCCTTTTTCAGACCGGTTATCTGGTCAACGGGATCTGGAAAACGCTGGACACGACCTTCGATGTGCTTAACCCCGCTACCGGGGAAGTCATCGCGAAAGTCGCGAAAGCGGGTAAAGCACAAACCGAAGAGGCTATCGCAGCGGCCACCAAAGCCTTCCCGGCCTGGCGTGCCAAAACCGCGAAAGAGCGCTCGGCGATTCTTTATCGCTGGTACGAACTGATTATTGAGAATAAAAGCTGGCTCGGGCAGTTAATGACCACCGAGCAGGGCAAGCCGCTGAAAGAAGCGGAAGGTGAGGTGGAGTACGCTGCCAGCTTTATCCAGTGGTTTGCCGAAGAGGCCAAGCGCGCCAACGGGGAAATTATTCCGCCGATCAAACCCGGCTCGCGCATTCTGGCAACCCGCGAACCCATAGGCGTGGTGGCGGCGATAACGCCGTGGAACTTCCCAATGGCCATGCTCACCCGCAAATTAGGCCCGGCGCTGGCTGCGGGGTGCACCGGAGTGATCAAACCGGCCAATAACACGCCGCTCAGTGCCTTTGCGCTGCTCACCCTGGCAAAACAGGCCGGCGTACCCGACGGCGTGCTCAACGCCGTGGCCGGGAATACCCATGAAATCAGCGATGCGATTATGGCAAGCCGAGACGTGCGTAAAATCTCCTTTACCGGCTCGACCTCCGTCGGCAAAACGCTGGTGCGTAATGCTGCCGAAACCATGAAAAAAGTCTCGATGGAGCTGGGGGGAAATGCCCCGTATATCGTTTTTGAGGATGCAGATATCGACGCGGCGGTGAAGGGGGCGATTGCCAACAAGTTCCGCAATGCCGGGCAGGTCTGCGTCAGCGTGAACCGTTTTTATATTCAGGAAACCGTCTACGACAAGTTTGTGAATAAACTTGCCGATGCCGTGAAGGCGCTCAAGGTGGGGAATGGCCTTGACGAGGGCGTCGTTGTCGGACCGCTGATTGAATCTGCTGCGGTCGACAAGGTGCGTGAGCATGTCGACGATGCCGTCTCCCGGGGGGCAACCGTACTGGCAGGGGGTAAGCCCCATCCGCTTGGCGGGAATTTCTGGATGCCAACCGTGCTGGGCGACTGCCATGAAGGCATGAAGCTGGCAGAGGAAGAGACGTTTGGCCCGGTTGCGGCGTGTTTCCGTTTCACCTCGGAAGATGAAGTTATCCAGCGTGCCAACAATACGCCCTACGGGCTGGCGGCTTACTTCTATACCCAGAATCTCTCACGTGTTTTCCGCGTTTCGCAGGCGATCGAGAGCGGGATGATTGGTATTAACGAGTGTGCCGTCTCCACGGAGCTGGGGCCCTTTGGCGGCGTAAAAGAGTCAGGCCTGGGTCGTGAGGGCTCCGTGCTGGGCCTGGAAGAGTATCTGGAAGTGAAAACCCTTCACATTGGGGGATTATAATAGACAGGGCGGCATCTGCCGCTCGCCTGGACTGGGTGGCTGGCAATGAAAACCTATACCTTTGATTTTGACGAGATCGACAGTCAGGAAGACTTCTACCGTGAATTTATCCGGGTGTTTGATCTTGAACGGGAAAGCGTGACAAATCTGGATACGCTGTGGGACGTGGTGACCGGTAGCCTGCTGCCGCTACCGCTGGAAATTGAGTTCATCCATTTGCCCGATAAGCTGCGCAGACGCTTTGGCGCACTGATATTACTGTTCGATGAAGCGGAAGAAGAGCTGGAAGGGCAGCTGCGTTTTAACGCGCGGCACTGAATGAAAAAAGCCCCTGACCATCAGGCCAGGGGCAAGTCGTATGATGAGATACGACGAGGGTTTATTTATACAGTTCTGCAGTTGCATGCCAGTGGTCACCCTGATTCAGTTCGGTGACGCGATAGCTGCTGGCACCTGCTTTTTCAGCTTTGGCAGCCAGTTCGTGACGGATATCCATCGGAGAGCCGGTAACAGACGTCACGGAGATGCTGCCCATAGGCTGCAGATTTTGTGCCTGGTCGGCATTCACCTGCTGTACGGCTGCGCTTGCGCCGAAAGAGAGAACAGATGCCAGACCGAGGGTTGCGATGATCAATTTGGTTTTCATAGTCTTTACTCCTGAATAGGGTTTTTGCTCAACGGCGAGAAGGGTTGAACAGCTATTTTTATGCCTGGTGCCGTTGAGTGGAGATTTACGTGTTCAGTTATTACTAAAACTTATTTGTACAGCTCAGCGGTGGCGTGCCAGTGTGCACCAGAGCGCGCTTCGATGATGCGATAGGATGACGCACCCTTTTCTTCCGCTTTTTTGTTCAGCATCTCATGCATGTCCATTGGCGATGTGCCGACCGCGCCGACAGAAACCGTACCGATGGCCTGGCGGGATTGCGCCTGGTCAGCATTGATAGCGTCAGCCGCGAAGGCACCGAATGACAGGACAGACAGGACGCTCAGCGCCGCTACAGTTGATTTGATTTTCATGATTTTTACCTCGTCGAATTTTTTAGTGGGGTCTTGTTTCGTGACCCTCATCACAAAATCAAGTATACACTAATAACGGAAAAAATTAATACCAGACTAATGGTTTCTATTGTTATTACGTGTTAAATAGTCTTTTTTTTATAACCAAATTGCATAATATTGGGTATTTTTTGCACATTTTAGTTGGTTATGTCTAATGAAATCATATGGATATCAGCTTTTGATTTTTTGTGCGATTTTTTGATTTATCATTCACCAGGTGAATGTTAATGGGTGGTAAAAAGCACTATTTGTCAAAGGCAGAGGCAGTGAAAAAGAGGGGGAAACGGTGTGGAGACAGAACGATCCCCGCAGCGGCGCTACGGGGAAAGGGGATTAGAGTTCCTGTTCGAACAGAACCAGAATCGCTTCGTGGAGATCTTTAACGGAGAAACCGCTGGCTGGCGTGGTAAAGATGGTGTCATCACCGGCGATAGTCCCGAGGATACCTTCCGTTTTACCCAATGAGTCCAGCATGCGGGCAATCAGCTGTGCGGCACCTGGGCTTGTGTGGATCACCACAACGGCATCGTTGTAGTCGATATCCAGAACCAGATTCTTGAGCGGGCTGGAGGTGGTCGGCACGCCAAGTTCAGCCGGCAGGCAATAGACCATCTCCATCTTGGCGTTACGGGTACGTACCGCGCCAAATTTCGTTAACATGCGGGAGACCTTCGACTGATTGATGTTGTCGAAGCCCTGTTCCTGCAGCGCCTGAACAATTTCTCCCTGAGAACTGAATTTCTCTTCTTTAAGTAGCGCTTTAAACGCCTTTACTAATTCTTCTTGCTTAGACGAGCTTCGCATAAGTCACCCGGAATATGACGATAGAAACAACATTATTATGCATGTGGATGAATTTTTATGCAAATTATCTACTCAGCGCCAGGCTGAAATAATGTTATGAAAGGGAGTGATTTTATCAGAATTCGTTATCAGAAAACATGCCTGGGTCACGCCGCGCAAATAAGCTTAAAAGTAAATTAAATGTTATCAAAATGATGTTGTTTTGGTGGCGGGGCAGGGTGTATTGTAACCACCTCTTAATTCGTTGCCGTCTGTCGTCAGATAGCCTTCTGAAGAGAGATAAAGTCGCGCGACCTCAAATTCTTTAGCTACGAAAATTGTAATTAAACACTTGCTGAATTATGGTCGCCGCAACGGATTTACAGATACTTAAGTTAACCATAATAAGGAGTTTAGGATGAAAGTCGCAGTCCTCGGCGCTGCTGGTGGTATCGGCCAGGCGCTTGCCCTACTACTGAAAACCCAACTGCCTTCAGGCTCAGAACTCTCCCTGTACGATATTGCTCCGGTAACCCCAGGTGTGGCGGTTGACCTGAGCCACATCCCAACTGCTGTAAAAATCAAAGGCTTCTCCGGTGAAGATGCGCGTCCTGCTCTGCAGGGTGCCGACGTGGTGCTGATTTCTGCAGGCGTGGCGCGTAAGCCAGGCATGGATCGTTCAGACCTGTTCAACGTCAACGCGGGCATCGTGAAAAACCTGGTGCAGCAGATTGCTGAAGTGTGCCCGAAAGCGTGCATCGGTATCATCACTAACCCGGTGAACACCACCGTTGCTATCGCGGCAGAAGTGCTGAAGAAAGCAGGTGTTTACGACAAAAACAAACTGTTCGGCGTAACCACGCTGGATATTATTCGCTCCAACACCTTTGTTGCTGAGCTGAAGGGCAAACAGCCAACAGAAGTGGAAGTGCCGGTCATCGGCGGTCACTCTGGCGTTACCATCCTGCCTCTGCTGTCGCAGATCCCAGGCGTGAGCTTCACCGAGCAGGAAGTGGCTGACCTGACTAAACGCATCCAGAACGCGGGCACCGAAGTGGTGGAAGCGAAGGCGGGTGGCGGTTCTGCAACCCTGTCTATGGGCCAGGCGGCTGCACGTTTCGGTCTGTCGCTGGTTCGCGCTCTGCAGGGCGAGAAAGGCGTTGTTGAATGCGCTTACGTTGAAGGCGATGGCGAACACGCTCGCTTCTTCTCTCAGCCGCTGCTGCTGGGCAAAAATGGTATCGAAGAGCGTAAATCCATTGGTACGCTGAGCGCGTTTGAACAACACGCGATGGAAGGCATGCTGGATACGCTGAAGAAAGATATCACCCTGGGTGAAGAGTTCGTTAACAAGTAATACGAACCGTCTCCCGGCAAAAAAACGGAGCTTATCGCTCCGTTTTTTTATGCCTGTCAGTTCGTTGCCGGGTATTCCTGAATGGTGACCTGCAGCGTCAGTTTCTTATCGTTGCGCATGACTTCAACAGGGATGATAGAGCCCGGGCGAATTTCTGCCACCTGATCCATCGTCTCCAGCGCAGAAACCGCCGGCGTGCCGTTGACCGACACAATGACGTCATTGACCTGAATCCCCGCGTTGGCCGCCGGACCCCCTGGCGCCACCTCGTTCACCACGATGCCCTGGATCTGATCGATCCCGCCACCCTGGGTATGCATCGGCGCAATTTCACGGCCACCGATACCGATATAGCCGCGGATCACGCGTCCGTCGCGGATCAGCTTATCCATAATTTTGGTCGCCAGCTGGAACGGAATGGCAAAGCCGATCCCTTCCGGCGTCTCGCCGTCGTTACTCTTATCGAACGAGAGGGTGTTGATGCCCATCAGTTCGCCCAGCGAGTTGACCAGCGCACCGCCGGAGTTACCGTGGTTGATGGAGGCATCGGTTTGCAGGAAGTTCTGCCGCCCGGATGGGTTGAGGCCAATACGCCCGGTCGCGCTGATAATCCCCTGGGTGATGGTCTGGCCCAGGTTGTAAGGGTTACCAATCGCCAGGACGACGTCACCAATATGCGGGGTACGTTTACGGTTGATCGGGATGACCGGCAAACCGCCCGTGGCGTTAATCTTCAGGACGGCGAGGTCAGTCAGGCTGTCAGAGCCAACGAGTAATGCCTCAAACACGCGGCCATCCTGTAGGGCGACGATGATCTGGTCGGCATCGTTTATCACGTGCTTGTTGGTAATAATGTAGCCGCGCTCGTCCATGATTACCCCGGAGCCGAGAGTGCGGATCTCCAGCTGGTTATGGGCTGAGGTATTCAGGCCACGGTTGTAGACGTTAACTACGGCAGGTGCGGCACGGCGAACGGCCTGGTTATAGGTGGCCGGCGTTTCATCCGTGCTATCGAACTGAGGGGCCGACAGTTTATTGAACTGACGTAAAGACGGCAGCGCCAGCAGCAGCAGGCCAGCGACAATCAAACCGATGACAATAGAACGTAAGAGCTTTAAAAGCATGATGCGCGTGTCGTTAAAAAAGGAACGATTTGCAGCATAACATGAGTTATCCGGACATCACACGCAGCGGTGATGTCCGGGTCGCAAATGCTTAGCGCAACAGAATATAGATAGACTCATTGCCGCGCATGACCTGCAGGGCAATAACCGCCGGTTTACTCTCCAGCACCTTGCGCAGTTCGGCAATGGACTGCACGCGATTGCGGTTTACCCCAATGATCACATCTTCCTGATGCAATCCGGCCTGTGCGGCAGGGCTGCTCTTCTCAACGGTGTCGATGCGAATGCCTTTCGTACCGTCTTTCAGCTGTCCATCGCTCAGCGTCGCACCCTGCAGCGCCGGGGCGATCAGCTCCGCACTGGCAGAGGAGGAGGTGCTCTTATCCAGCGTCACTTCAACGTCCAGCGGCTTACCGTCACGGATCAGACCCAGCTTCACTTTGGCGCCGGGTTCGGTGGTCGCTATCCGCGAGCGCAGCTCGGCAAAGCTGCTCAGCGGCTTGTCGTTGAGGCTGACGATCACATCGCCCGATTTGATACCTGCTTTTGCCGAGCCGGAGTTAGGCAGCACTTCACTGACAAACGCCCCGCGCTGTACGTTGATGTTGAACGCTTTGGCGATATCGGCGCTCATCTCCATACCTTTAATACCCAGCAGCCCGCGTTTGATTTCGCCGAATTGAATGAGCTGCTGCGCCAGGGTTTTGGCCATATTGCTGGGAATCGCAAAACCGATCCCGATGCTGCCGCCACCCGGGGCCAGAATGGCTGTGTTGATCCCAATCAGCTCACCGTTAAGGTTAAGTAACGCCCCGCCGGAGTTCCCGCGGTTGATTGAGGCATCGGTCTGGATAAAGTTTTCCAGCCCTTCCAGATTGAGGCCGCTGCGTCCCAGCGCGGAGACGATCCCGGAAGTGGCGGTTTGCCCTAAGCCAAAGGGGTTGCCCACGGCGACGGCAAAATCACCGACGCGCAGTTTGTCGGAGTCCGCGATGGCAATCTGGGTCAGGTTACTCGGGTTTTGTACCTGCAACAGCGCAATGTCGCTCTGGTCATCACCGCCAATCAGTTTGGCATCAAATTCGCGGCCATCGTTTAGCTGGACGCTGATTTTATCGGCCTGGCTGATGACATGATTGTTAGTCAGAATGTAGCCTTTTGCCGCATCAATAATGACGCCGGAACCCAGGCCTTCAAAAGGCTGGGCCTGCTGGTCGGGAGACTCATCGCCAAAATATTTTTTCAGTTCTTCAGGGACGCGTTGGCTTTGTACCGCCGTGCCCTCAACCTGAACGCTGACCACCGCAGGTAACACTTTTTCCAGCATGGGGGCAAGGCTTGGAATGGCCGCCTGGCCAGGCACCTGGGAGGGAAGGGCGGCAAATACAGGGACGGACGCCGAGAGAGATAACCCGACACTTAACGCGATAGCGCTCAACAGCTGGTTTTTTTTCTTCATCGATGTTGACTCTCGTAACCTGGAATAAAGGAAAAACGGCCCCAAAAACACGTTGATGTTATTGAATTTTAAACCGCTGAACAATGAGGTGTTTAACTAAATGATAGCTGGGGTCAGGAAGAAAGGACGGGCGCAATCGCTGCGCCCGTAAAATAAATTCAGGTTGTGCGATTAATCGCGTTTTACACCGCCGCGCAGCAGGCCGGACGCGCCGTCTGAATAGTCGCGAGGCATCTGAACAGGCGCCTGGTCGTTACCGGCTTCAGAGTCTGCCAGACGGTTGCGGAACGGATTGGTTTCCGCCGTCATTTCCGGCAGCAGGCTGCTGGAGCTTTTTGCCATATGCTGATACAGCTGACGATAGTCGGTCGCCATGTTGTCCAGCAGCTCGGCGCTACGGGCAAAATGGCTGACCAGCTCTTCACGATACTCTTCCAGCTCGGCTTTGTTCTTTTCCAGTTCGTACTGCAGTGACTGCTGCTGACGCAATTTGCGATTACCGAAACGCATGGCCACAGCACCGATGACGATGCCGACGACTAAACCGATTAGCGCATATTCCCAGGTCATGAACTTCTCCCGTTGTCTTGTTGTTCCGTAGGGTGTTGGCTCGGCTCCTGCCTGTGCCTGATAATGCCACTATAACCGCTATTTCCGTAGAAGTGGAATCCTGACGTATCATCGCGTAGTGTAGAACGGCCTTTTTTTCATCAGTCACGTCTGCTGGTGAGCGTTAATTGAAGGAATAACAATAAGATTATGCAAAACCTGTCCCCTGCATCGCGATATCAACTGGCCCTAAACGAGGGCACTCATCAGCCGGATGACGTACAGCGTGAGGCGGTAAGTCGTCTGGAGATGATTTATCAGGAACTCACGGCCAAACCCGCTGAAACCGAACAGAATGGCGGGCTAAAGGCGGCATTTGGACGGTTGCTCGGAAAAAAAACGCCACAGGCCCACGCGCCGGTGCGCGGTCTTTATATGTGGGGCGGGGTCGGTCGCGGAAAAACCTGGCTGATGGACATGTTCTACCAGAGCCTGCCGGGGGCGCGTAAACAGCGTCTGCACTTCCACCGCTTTATGCTGCGTGTGCATGAAGAGCTGACTGCGCTGCAGGGTAAAAGCGATCCGCTGGAGATTGTGGCCGACAGGTTCAAGGCGGAAACGGACGTGCTCTGCTTCGATGAATTTTTTGTGTCTGACATCACCGATGCCATGCTGTTAGGCGGCCTGATGAAAGCGCTTTTTGCCCGCGGGATCACGCTGGTGACCACGTCGAATATTCCGCCGGATGAGCTTTACCGCAACGGCCTACAGCGGGCACGCTTCCTGCCTGCCATCGACGCCATTAAGCAGCATTGTGACATTATGAACGTTGATGCCGGTGTCGATTATCGCCTGCGCACCTTAACCCAGGCGCACCTGTGGCTCTCGCCGTTAAATGCAGAGACCACCCGCGAGATGGATAAACTCTGGCTGGCGCTGGCGGGGGCAAAACGCGAGCACGCCCCGGAACTCGAGATTAACCATCGCCCGCTGCCAACGCTCGGCGTTGAAAACCAAACGCTGGCGGTCTCCTTTACGACGCTGTGCGTTGATGCCCGCAGCCAGCACGACTACATTGCGCTTTCACGTCTGTTCCACACCGTGATGGTGCTGGATGTGCCGGTGATGACGCGGCTGATGGAGAGCGAGGCGCGGCGCTTCATCGCGATGGTGGACGAGTTTTACGAGCGCCACGTTAAGCTGGTGATTAGCGCCGAGGTTCCTTTATATGAGATCTACCAGGGGGAGCGGCTAAAGTTTGAGTTCCAGCGCTGCCTGTCTCGCCTGCAGGAGATGCAGAGCGAGGAATACCTGAAGCTGGAGCATATGCCATAAACGCCACCCTCTCCCTGTGAAGGGGGACTTGTCGGCCGGGTAAGGCGCAGCCGCCACCCGGCATTTTCCACCGCCTCGAAAAACCCAATTTGAATCACATTTAAGGGTCGATCTTTGACCTCAACTTCTCTATAATCTTGCGACCCCACGTTACGAGAAGGTTTTTTTCCCGAAACTTTCTATGTGTCGGCATGTGCTATTCGAAGGGGTAGGTTTGCCGGACTTTGTCGTGTGAACCTCAACTGACTAAACGTTTGGGTGTTCACCAACGTGTAACTTATTATTTGGGTAAGCTTTTAATGAAAACTTTTACAGCTAAACCAGAAACCGTACAGCGCGACTGGTATGTTGTTGACGCGACCGGTAAAACTCTGGGCCGTCTGGCTACTGAACTGGCTCGTCGCCTGCGCGGTAAGCACAAAGCGGAATACACTCCGCACGTTGATACCGGTGATTACATCATCGTTCTGAACGCTGACAAAGTTGCTGTTACCGGCAACAAGCGTACTGACAAAATGTACTACCACCACACCGGCCACATCGGTGGTATCAAAGAAGCGACCTTTGAAGAGATGATTGCCCGCCGTCCTGAGCGTGTGATTGAAATCGCGGTTAAAGGCATGCTGCCAAAAGGCCCGCTGGGTCGTGCTATGTTCCGTAAACTGAAAGTTTACGCAGGCAACGAGCACAACCACGCGGCACAGCAACCGCAAGTTCTTGACATCTAATCGGGATTATAGGCAATGGCTGAAAATCAATACTACGGCACTGGTCGCCGCAAAAGTTCCGCAGCTCGCGTTTTCATCAAACCGGGCAGTGGTAAAATCGTAATCAACCAGCGTTCTCTGGAACAGTACTTCGGTCGCGAAACTGCCCGCATGGTAGTTCGCCAGCCGCTGGAACTGGTTGATATGGTAGAAAAACTGGATCTGTACATCACCGTTAAAGGTGGTGGTATCTCCGGTCAGGCAGGTGCGATCCGTCACGGTATCACCCGCGCTCTGATGGAGTACGACGAATCCCTGCGTTCTGAACTGCGTAAAGCTGGCTTCGTTACTCGTGACGCGCGTCAGGTTGAACGTAAGAAAGTGGGTCTGCGTAAAGCACGTCGTCGTCCACAGTTCTCCAAACGTTAATCCATTCTGCTTACGCAGAACGATTGGCGAAAAACCCGCTTCGGCGGGTTTTTTTATGGATAATGCGCAGGTTATCCACAATATCCATGCATATATCTTCTCTTTTTCCACATTTCCAGAATCCCCTCACCACAAAGCCATCAAAATCTGGTAAACTATCATCCAATTTTCTGCCCAAATATCGGTGAATACTCGATTTTTGTTCGATTCTTGAACAATGTGTCTTCTCTGGGATGGGCGATACAACATCTGGCTGGCCCCTGTTGGGCTGGTAGCAGTAAAAATTCTGAATATACCTGGAGGTTTTCATGGCTGTCGCTGCCAACAAACGTTCGGTAATGACGCTGTTTTCTGGTCCTACTGACATTTATAGCCATCAGGTTCGTATCGTGCTGGCCGAGAAGGGTGTCAGTTTTGAGATCGAGCATGTGGAAAAGGATAACCCGCCTCAGGATCTGATCGATCTCAACCCGAGCCAAAGCGTACCGACGCTGGTGGATCGCGAGCTGACCCTGTGGGAATCCCGTATCATTATGGAATACCTGGATGAGCGTTTCCCGCATCCGCCGCTGATGCCTGTTTACCCTGTTGCGCGTGGTGAAAGCCGCCTGTACATGCAGCGTATCGAGAAAGACTGGTATTCGCTGATGAACGTGATCACCAGCGGATCCGCTGCCGAAGCCGACGCTGCGCGTAAGCAACTGCGTGAAGAGCTGCTGGCAATCGCCCCGGTGTTTGGTCAGAAACCGTTCTTCCTGAGCGATGAGTTCAGCTTGGTAGACTGCTACCTGGCACCGCTGCTGTGGCGTCTGCCAATCCTGGGCGTAGAATTCAGCGGTCCTGGCGCGAAAGAGCTGAAGGGCTACATGACTCGCGTCTTTGAACGCGACTCTTTCCTGGCATCTTTAACTGAACCGGAACGTGAAATGCGTCTCGGCCGAGGCTAATGACTGTGGAAATGTCACAACTTACCCCACGCCGTCCGTATCTGCTGCGCGCCTTCTATGAATGGCTGCTGGATAACCAGCTCACGCCGCACCTGGTTGTGGATGTGACGTTGCCGGGCGTGCTGGTTCCAATGGAATACGCACGTGACGGACAGATTGTATTGAACATCGCCCCGCGCGCGGTGGGTAACCTTGAACTGGCAAACGACGAAGTGCGCTTCAATGCGCGTTTCGGCGGCGTGCCGCGTCAGGTTTCTGTGCCGCTGGCTGCGGTACTGGCGATCTACGCCCGCGAAAACGGTGCGGGCACCATGTTCGAGCCGGAAGCGGCATATGACGAAGATGTTTCCAGCCTGAACGACGACGACGCAACCGATGAACGCGAAAGCGACACGGTTATGTCGCTCATTGATGGCGATAAACCCGATCACCAGGACGACAACGACCCTGACGACGATCCGCCACCGCGCGGCGGCCGTCCGGCGCTGCGCGTCGTGAAATAATCAAACAGGCCCATTGGGCCTGTTTTGCTTTCCGCCCCCTCTGATTTCCTGTGTTATGATGAATTGTTTTCCTTCTACGGCACCGGACTGCAATGAAACCGACTGATCTTAAAGCTGAAAACTCTGATGAAACCATTGGCCGCAGCCTGCGCCGTCGGCCGCTGGCGCGCAAAAAACTGTCTGATATGGTGGAAGAAGAGCTGGAGCAGATGATCCGTCGGAAGGAATTTGCCCAGGGAGAGCAGTTACCCTCCGAGCGCGAACTGATGGAGTTCTTCAACGTGGGTCGCCCCTCGGTGCGCGAAGCGCTGGCGGCGCTAAAGCGTAAAGGGCTGGTGCAGATTAACAACGGTGAACGTGCCCGCGTAACCATGCCGTCTGCCGATACCATCATCAGTGAATTGTCGGGAATGGCGAAAGACTTTCTGACCCAGCCCGGCGGTATTGCCCATTTCGAGCAGCTTCGCCTGTTCTTTGAATCCAGCCTTGTCCGTTATGCCGCAGAATATGCCACTGACGATCAGATTGCGCAGCTCACGAAAGCCGTGGAGATCAACAGCCAGTCCCTGGATGACAACACGCTATTTATTCGTTCCGATGTCGATTTTCACCGCGTGCTGGCGGAGATCCCCGGCAATCCGATCTTCAATGCGATCCACGTTGCGCTGCTTGACTGGTTAATTGCGGCGCGTCCTAAAGTGCCGGACGCAGAGCTTTATCAGCATAATGAAGTCAGCTATCGCCAGCATATCGCAATTGTGGATGCGATCCGCCGCCGCGATCCCGATGAAGCGGATCGGGCGTTGCAAACTCACCTTAACAGCGTCTCCGCCACCTGGCATGCTTTCGGCCAGCATTCAAAAGCCAAAAAATAACGATCCTTTAGTGAAGCAGATCGCAATATAAGCGTTCTGTATTCTACTGCTGCTTAATTGATCTGGTATAACAGGTATAAAGGTATGTCGTTATAACAAACACACGATCGATTGAGGTAACTATGGCAACGCAATTACGCGGCGTAATGGCCGCACTCCTGACCCCGTTTAACTCTGAGCAGATGCTGGATAAAGAAAGCCTGCGCCGTCTGGTGCGGTTCAATATTGAACAGGGTATCGATGGGCTGTACGTCGGCGGTTCAACGGGAGAGGCCTTTGTACAGAGCCTTTCGGAACGAGAGCAGGTGATGGAGATTGTGGCGGAAGAGGCGAAGGGGAAAATCACGCTCATCGCCCATGTTGGCTGCGTCAGCACGGCGGAAAGCCAGCAGTTAGCCATGGCCGCCGCCCGCGTCGGTTTTGACGCTGTATCCGCCGTCACACCGTTTTACTATCCCTTTAGCTTTGAAGAACATTGCGATCATTACCGTGCAATTATTGATTCGGCGGATGGTCTGCCGATGGTGGTCTATAACATTCCGGCGTTAAGCGGCGTGAAGTTAAGCCTGGATCAGATCAACACGCTGGTGACGCTGCCGGGCGTCGGCGCGCTGAAGCAAACCTCCGGCGATCTCTTCCAGATGGAGCAGATCCGTCGTGAACATCCGGATCTGGTGCTCTACAACGGTTATGACGAGATCTTCGCCTCCGGCCTGCTGGTCGGCGCGGACGGGGGGATCGGCAGCACCTACAACATTATGGGCTGGCGCTACCAGGCGATCGCTAAAGCGGTTCGTGAAGGGGATAACGCCACCGCACAGCGCCTGCAAAGCGAATGCAACACGGTGATCGATCTGCTGATTAAAGCCGGGGTGTTCCGTGGTCTGAAAACGGTTCTGCACTATATGGACGTGGTATCCGTGCCGCTGTGCCGTAAGCCGTTTGCCCCTGTGGATGAAAAATTCGTGCCAGCGCTGAAAGCGCTGGCGGAGCAGCTAATGGCGGAAAAACGCTAACGCATAGCCGGGGGCGCTTCGCCTTATCCGGCCTACAAAAACATGCTACGTAGGCCGGATAAGGCGCAGCCGCCATCCGGCAAAACGACAGAGAAATCGTCGGGAGAGTGAAATGAGTAAGTCTACCCAAAGCATCCCGTGGTACCGCCATCTTACCCGTCCTCAGTGGCGCGCCTTCTCCGCCGCCTGGCTGGGATATCTGCTTGATGGCTTCGATTTTGTATTGATAGCCTTAGTCCTGACAGAAATAAAAAGCGAGTTTGCCCTGACGACAGTGGAAGCGGCGAGCTTGATTTCGGCGGCCTTTATATCGCGCTGGTTCGGCGGCCTGCTGCTGGGCGCCATGGGCGACCGCTATGGCCGCAAGCTGGCGATGATCACCAGCATCGTGCTCTTTTCCTGCGGTACGCTGGCCTGCGGTTTTGCGCCGGGTTACGTCACCCTGTTTATCGCCCGCATGGTGATAGGCATGGGGATGGCGGGGGAATATGGCTCCAGCGCAACCTATGTGATTGAAAGCTGGCCAAAGCACCTGCGCAACAAGGCGAGTGGTTTTCTGATTTCCGGTTTCTCCGTCGGCGCCGTGGTTGCGGCCCAGGTCTACAGCCTTGTCGTGCCCGTCTGGGGCTGGCGGGCGCTGTTCTTTATCGGCATTCTGCCCATCGTCTTTGCCCTGTGGCTGCGGAAAAATATTCCGGAAGCTGAGGACTGGAAAGCGAAGCACGAAGGCAAAGCCCCGGTGCGCACCATGGTTGATATTCTGTATCGCGGCAAATACCGCGTCATCAATATGGCGATGACGCTGTTTGCCGGTACGGCGCTGTGGTTCTGTTTTGCAGGCGAACTCAACAACGCGGGGCTGGTCGTTATTCTCGGCCTGCTGTGCGCCATCGTCTTTATCAGCTTTATGGTGCAAAGCAGCGGTAAACGCTGGCCGACGGGCGTCACGTTGATGGTTGTCGTGCTCTTCGCCTTTCTCTACTCCTGGCCGATTCAGGCGCTATTACCCACTTATCTGAAAACCGACCTGGCCTATGATCCGTCAACGGTGGCGAAGGTGCTGTTCTTTAGCGGCTTCGGCGCGGCGGTAGGCTGCTGCGTGGGTGGTTTTCTCGGTGACTGGCTTGGCACCCGCAAGGCCTATGTCTGTAGCCTGTTGGCCTCACAGCTCCTGATTGTTCCCGTCTTTGCGATTGGCGGCGCCAATGTCTGGGTGTTGGGCTTGTTACTCTTTTTCCAGCAGATGCTGGGGCAGGGGATCTCCGGGATCTTACCCAAACTCATCGGCGGCTATTTCGATACCGACCAGCGTGCGGCGGGTCTGGGCTTTACCTACAACGTTGGCGCGTTGGGCGGCGCGATTGCCCCGGTGATTGGCGCGCTGCTGTCGCAGGATATGGCGCTGGGCACGGCCCTGGGGTCGCTCTCCTTTGGCCTGACGTTTGTGGTGATCTTGCTTATTGGTCTGGATATGCCCTCCCGCGTTCAGCGCTGGATCAGGCCAGAAGCCCTGCGTACGCATGATGCTATTGACGGTAAACCGCTGAGTGGCGCACTCCCTTTTGGTGCCAGTAAAAGCGGTCTGATCAAACACAAAGGATAAGCTGATGTCATTGCTAAACCAGAAGACAGCAGCGCGAGGCGGTGAAATGACAACCCTGGCTATTGATATTGGCGGCACCAAACTCGCGGCTGCGTGCGTGGAGGGGCAGACCATTACTGCCCGTCGCGAGTGTCAGACGCCTGCCAGCCAGACGCCGGAGGCGTTGCAGGCTGCGCTACAAACGCTGATTGCACCCTTTACGGCGCAGGCAACGCGGGTCGCGGTGGCATCAACCGGGATCATTCACAACGGTATTTTGACCTCCATTAATCCGTCTAATCTGGGCGGGCTGGCGGAATTTCCACTGGTGGAATTTCTCTCGGGAATAACCGATCTGCCGGTGATGGCGATCAACGACGCGCAGGCCGCCGCCTGGGCTGAGTTCTGCGCCTTGCCGGATGATGACGATATGGTCTTTCTGACCGTCTCAACCGGTGTCGGTGGTGGCGTGGTCCTCAATCGAACACTGCAAACGGGCAGCGGCGGTCTGGCTGGACATCTGGGTCACACGCTGGCCGATCCCGCCGGTCCGCGTTGTGGCTGCGGGCGAAGAGGGTGCGTTGAGGCTATCGCCTCGGGGCGCGGCATCGCTGCTCAGGCAGAAGGCGTATTGTCCGGGCTGGATTCGAAAGCGATATTCAGCCTTGCAGCGCAAGGTAATCCACAGGCACAGGCGCTGATTGCGCGTTCAGCGCAGACGCTGGCGCGTCTTATTGCCGATGTCAAAGCCGTGACTGATTGCCAGATTGTAGTTATTGGAGGCAGCGTGGGGCTGGCAGAGGGGTATCTGGGGCTCGTGGAGGCGTATCTGTCGCGGGAGCCCGCCGTCTATCAGGCCGCACTTCGGCCTGCACACTATCGCCACGATGCCGGGCTGTTAGGTGCGGCGTTGTTAGCACATGGAGACGCGTTATGATGCTGGGAGAGTTGCAGTCGCTGGCGACATCTGGCCTGACCGGGGTTCTGATCAATGCCCTCACGCTGGCCGTGGCGGCACGGCCAGAAGAGAAACGCCCTGGTCATTATGAACTCCAGGGCACGGATATCTTTATGAACGTGATGCAGTTTGCCACGCAAGAGCCGAAGCAGAAAAAGGCGGAACTGCACGCACAGTATATTGATATTCAGCTTCTGCTCGCTGGAGAAGAACGCATCTTTTTTGGGGTTATGGGGTCCGCGCGGGCGTGTGAAGAAATGCATAGCGCAGAAGATTATCAGCTTTGCCGCCACATCAATGATGAACAATCCATTATATTAAAGCCTGGTATGTTCGTGGTCTTTATGCCGGGTGAGCCGCATAAGCCGGGATGTCTTGTTGAATCGGAGGGGGAAATTAAAAAAGCCGTGGTGAAAGTCCGGGCCAGCCTGTTAACCGCATAAAAAAGCCGGATGGGATGTCCATCCGGCTTGTCTCTTACACTTCCAGGAAGTTCATGATCCCGTCAGCCGCTTTACGGCCTTCGGCAATCGCCGTGACCACCAGGTCAGAGCCGCGAACGATGTCGCCACCGGCGAAGATTTTCGGGTTGCTGGTCTGGAACGCGTTATCGCTGCCTTCTGGCGCAATAATACGGCCCTGTGAATCCAGCTCAACGCTGTGCTTCGCCAGCCATTCCATGCTGTGAGGACGGAAACCGAACGCCATCACCACGGCGTCGGCCGGGATCACGTGTTCAGAACCGGCCACGATCTCGGCGCGACGACGGCCTTTCGCATCCGGTGCGCCCATCTCGGTACGCGCCATCTTCACGCCGCTCACTTTACCGTTGGCATTCACTTCAATACCCAGAGGCTGGATGTTGAACTGGAACTCCACGCCCTCTTCACGCGCGTTTTTCACTTCGCGCTTAGAGCCCGGCATGTTCTCTTCGTCACGACGGTAGGCGCAGATCACGTGTGCCGCATTCTGACGAATGGAGGTACGCACGCAGTCCATCGCGGTATCACCGCCGCCCAGCACCACCACGCGTTTGCCTTCCATGCTGACGAAAGGCTCATCGGCGGTTTCGCCGTAACCCATAATCTGCTTGGTGTTGGCAATCAGGAACGGCAGCGCGTCATAAACACCCGGCGCGTCTTCGTTTTCCAGACCACCGCGCATGGACTGATAGGTACCCACGCCCAGGAACACGGCGTCGTAATCCTTCAGCAGATCGTCGAGCTGTACGTCGCGGCCCACTTCTGTGTTCAGTTTGAACTCAATGCCCATGCCGGTGAAGATTTCGCGGCGACGGGTCATGACCTCTTTTTCCAGCTTGAAGGCCGGGATACCGAAGGTCAGCAGGCCGCCGATCTCCGGATGACGGTCAAAGACCACCGCCTTCACGCCGTTGCGGGTCAGCACGTCCGCACAGGCCAGGCCCGCCGGGCCCGCGCCAATGATCGCCACGCGCTTGTCAGTTTGCTTCACGCCGGTCATGTCCGGACGCCAGCCCATCTCAAACGCTTTATCGTTAATGTAGCGCTCGATGTTGCCGATGGTCACCGCGCCGAACTCGTCGTTCAGCGTACAGGAACCTTCGCACAGACGGTCCTGAGGACACACGCGGCCGCACACTTCCGGCAGGGTGTTGGTCTGGTGAGATAGCTCGGCGGCTTCAAAAATACGTCCTTCGTTGGCCAGCTTCAGCCAGTTCGGGATGTAGTTGTGTACCGGACATTTCCATTCGCAGTAAGGGTTACCGCAGGACAGGCAGCGGTCTGCCTGTGCTTTGGCCTGGCCTTCTGAAAACGGCTCGTAGATTTCAACAAATTCAATTTTGCGGATCTTCAGCGGTTTCTTTGGCGGATCAACACGCTGCAGGTCGATAAACTGGTATACGTTCTGGCTCATCTGAATTCCTTACTGCGCCTGCACGCGCAGCTCTGCTGCGCTACGACTACGGTGACCCAACAGGGCTTTAACATCGCTGGACTTCGGCTTAACCAGCGCGAATTTCGCAGAGAACGCCGGCCAGTTCGCCAGGATCTCTTCGCCGCGCGAAGAACCGGTATGCTGCACGTGTTCGGTAATCAAACCGCGCAGGTGTTCTTCGTGAATGGCCAGCGTGTCAACGTCCAGCACTTCTACCAGTTCAGGGTTCACGCGTTTACGGAACTCACCGTCTTCATCCAGGACGTAGGCAAAACCGCCCGTCATGCCTGCGCCGAAGTTCACGCCGGTTTTACCCAGAACGCAAACAATCCCGCCCGTCATGTATTCACAACCGTTATCGCCAATGCCTTCCACCACGGTGATAGCACCGGAGTTACGCACCGCAAAACGCTCGCCCGCACGGCCCGCGGCAAAAAGACGACCGCCGGTCGCGCCGTACAGGCAGGTGTTACCGATAATGCTGGCTTCATGGCTGCGGAAGGCTGAGCCGACCGGAGGACGTACCGCCAGAAGACCGCCCGCCATGCCTTTGCCGACGTAGTCGTTGGCATCGCCGGTCAGGTACAGCTCAACGCCGCCTGCGTTCCACACGCCGAAGCTCTGACCCGCAGTACCGCTGAAGTGTGCGGTAATCGGATCGGCTGCCAGCCCCTGGTCACCGTGCGTCTGCGCGATGTAGCCGGAGAGGGAGGCACCCACGGAACGGTCGGTGTTGCGGATATCAAACCAGAACGTTTTGCTCTGCTTCTCGTCCACATACGGTTTCGCCTGCTGCAGCAGCTGTGCGTTCAGCACGCCGTTGTCGAACGGCGGGTTGTTCTCGGTGCAGTAGACCGCTTTGCCAGGATGCGGCTGCGCGGTTTCCAGCAGCTTAGACAGCTCCAGCTTCTGCTGCTTGGCGGTGAAGCCTTCCAGCTCTTTCAGCAGGTCGGTACGGCCAATCAGGTCCACCAGACGCTTCACGCCCAGTTGCGCCATCAGCTCGCGGGTTTCACGGGCGATGAAGTCAAAGTAGTTGGTCACTTTGAACGGCAGACCGTGATAGTGATTCTTACGCAGCTTCTCGTCCTGGGTCGCAACACCGGTTGCGCAGTTGTTCAGGTGGCAAATACGCAGGTATTTACAGCCGAGCGCAACCATTGGGCCGGTACCGAAGCCGAAGCTTTCCGCACCCAGAATCGCCGCCTTGATGATGTCGAGGCCGGTTTTCAGGCCACCGTCCACCTGCAGACGGATCTTGTGACGCAGACCGTTAGCCACCAGCGCCTGCTGGGTTTCCACCAGTCCAAGTTCCCACGGGCAGCCCGCATATTTCACGGAGGAGAGCGGGCTTGCGCCGGTACCGCCGTCATAACCGGCGATGGTGATAAGGTCCGCATAGGCCTTCGCCACGCCGGTGGCAATGGTGCCGACGCCCGGTTCGGAAACCAGCTTCACGGAGATCATCGCTTTCGGGTTGACCTGCTTCAGGTCGAAAATCAGCTGCGCCAGGTCCTCAATAGAGTAGATATCGTGGTGCGGCGGCGGGGAGATCAGCGTCACGCCCGGTACCGAGTAGCGCAGTTTGGCGATGTACGGGGTAACTTTATCACCCGGCAGTTGACCGCCTTCGCCCGGTTTCGCACCCTGAGCGACTTTAATCTGAATCACGTCGGCGTTGACCAGGTACGCTGGCGTCACGCCAAAGCGGCCGGATGCCACCTGCTTGATACGGGACACCTTGTTGGTGCCGTAACGGGCAGGATCTTCACCGCCTTCGCCGGAGTTAGAGTTGCCACCGATGCTGTTCATGGCTTCCGCCAGCGCCTCGTGGGCTTCCGGGCTCAGCGCGCCGATGGACATCGCCGCGGTATCGAAGCGTTTGAACAGTTCGGATGCCGGTTCGACTTCGTCAATGCTGACCGCTTCATCACCCGGATTCAGGGCAATGAGGTCGCGCAGCGTCGCCGCCGGACGGTTGTTCACCAGCTCAGCGTACTGCTGATAATCACGGTATTCGCCGCTCTGAACCGCCTGCTGCAGCGTGCGCACCACGTCAGGGTTGTAGGCATGATACTCGCCGCCGTGAACGTATTTCAGCAGACCGCCCTGATCCAGCGGCTTACGTGCCAGCCAGGCGCGCTTGGACAGGTTCACCAGATCCTGCTGGAAGTCAGCAAAACCGGCGCCGCCGATGCGGCTGACCACGCCCTGGAAGCAAAGGTTGGCGACCTCATCGTGCAGGCCGACCGCTTCAAACAGCTTCGAGCAGCGGTAGGAGGCAATGGTCGAGATGCCCATTTTGGACATGATCTTGTACAGACCTTTGTTGATGCCGTTACGGTAGTTCAGCATCACCGCGCGGTAATCTTTGTCGATCGCGCGGGTATCCACCAGACGGGCCAGCGTTTCATAGGCCAGGTACGGGTAGATCGCCGTCGCGCCAAAGCCTAACAGCACGGCAAAGTGGTGCGGGTCGCGCGCGCTGGCGGTTTCAACAATGATGTTGGCGTCGCAGCGCAGGCTCTTATCCACCAGACGCGTCTGGATAGCGCCCACCGCCATTGGTGCAGGCACCGGCAGACGGTTTTTCGCGATGTTGCGGTCGGACAATACCAGCAGCACGGTACCGTTACGCACCATCTGTTCGGCTTTGTCGCACAGCGCATTCACCGTCTCTTCGAGGCTCGCGTCGTTCACGTCGAAGGTAATATCGAGCGTGTCGGCGCGATAGTGCTCCTCTTTCATGGTGGTGAGCTGTTTGAAATCGGAGTACAGCAGGATCGGCGATTTAAAGGTCAGACGGTGCGCCTGGCCTTCGGCCTCGCAGAAGACGTTCATCTCGCGACCGATGCTGGTGGCCAGCGACATCACGTGGGCTTCACGCAGCGGATCGATTGGCGGGTTGGTGACCTGCGCAAACTGCTGGCGGAAGTAGTCGTAAATGATGCGCGGCTGGCTGGAGAGCACGGCAAACGGGGTATCGTCACCCATCGAGCCGACCGCTTCCTGGCCGTTTTCACCGAGCACGCGGATGACGGAGTCCAGCTCTTCCGCGCTGTAGTTAAACTGCTTCTGGTAGCTCGCGAGGGTGTCATCGTCCAGCTCGCGGCTGCCCACTTCTTCATCCGACAGATCTTCAAACGGCACCAGACGACGCACGTTTTTCTCCATCCACTCTTTGTACGGATGGCGGCTCTTCAGATCGTTGTCGGTTTCGGCGGAGTGCAGGATGCGTCCACTGCGGGTGTCGATCACCATCAGCTCGCCCGGACCGACGCGGCCTTTCTCGACCACTTCGTCAGGCTGGTAATCCCAGATGCCGACTTCAGAGGCGCAGGTGATGAGCTTATCTTTGGTGATGACGTAGCGCGCCGGACGCAGGCCGTTACGGTCCAGGTTACACGCAGCGAAACGACCGTCGGACATGACGATGCCCGCCGGGCCGTCCCACGGCTCCATGTGCATGGAGTTAAAGTCGAAGAACGCGCGCAGCTCAGGGTCCATATCCGGGTTGTTCTGCCAGGCCGGCGGCACGAGCAGACGCATGGCGCGCACGATATCCATCCCGCCCGCCAGCAGCAGTTCCAGCATGTTATCCATCGAGCTGGAGTCCGAGCCGGTTTCGTTCACGAACGGCGCGGCATCATGCAGGTCAGGGATCAGTGGCGTCTGGAACTTATAGGTACGGGCGCGGGCCCACTGGCGGTTACCGGTAATGGTGTTGATCTCGCCGTTATGCGCCAGGTAGCGGAACGGCTGCGCCAGCGGCCAGCGTGGAACGGTGTTGGTGGAGAAGCGCTGGTGGAACAGGCAAATGGCCGATTCCAGACGCAGGTCCGCCAGGTCCAGGTAGAAGCGCGGCAGGTCAGCCGGCATACACAGACCTTTATAGATGTTCACCAGGTTAGAGAGGCTACAGACGTAGAACTCTTTATCGTCCTGGAGACGTTTTTCAATGCGGCGGCGGGCGATAAACAGACGGCGTTCCATATCACGCGGACGCCAGCCCGCAGGCGCATTGACGAAAATCTGTTCAATACGAGGCAGCGAGGAGAGGGCGATTTCACCGAGCACCCCTTCGTTGGTTGGCACATCGCGCCAGCCGACAATCGACAGGGTTTCACGCTGAAGTTCTTCTTCGACGATGCGGCGTGAGGCGGCAGCCTTTTCAGGATCCTGGTTCAGGAACAGCATGCCGACAGCGTAGTTTTTGGCTAAACGCCAGCCGCGCTCTTCCGCCACGATGCGGAAGAAACGATCCGGTTTTTGCAGCAGCAGGCCGCAACCGTCGCCAGTTTTACCATCGGCAAGAATGGCGCCACGGTGCTGCATACGGGCCAGTGCGTGAATAGCGGTACGCACCACCTTGTGGCTAGGTTCGCCTTCTATGTGGGCGATCAGGCCGAAACCACAGTTATCCTTCTCAAGGGATTTATCGTACAACATATCAGTGAACCTCCCCAGGCTCGTCGGGCTTCCCACTGAACTTTACCGTGGCGCACAGGCACAGAAAGAGCATGGCGACGGGGTTTGCGTTTCATACGCGGACCTCGCATTCGCCCTCTTTTTCATCCTTTCGCGCAGGTAAACAAGTTTGAGGACTTGCTTCAGAGGGAATCTCAATTACTGCATAAATATGATGAGCAGGCCGCTCATCCAGAAAGCTTCCAGCGGATTTCCAACTTATCGGGAATTGGTACACAGGTCAAATGGCAATCTTATTTATACAAAAATGTGCTAAAGAGAGTTTATCTTTTTGTATTTTAAGGTTATTTAACTAATTTTACATTGAATGAATGCCCTGAAAGAGCGCAGCGGAGTGTGATCTGACTCACTATATGAAAGCGGTATTATCCATGTAGCGTGCTGAATAGCGGTTTTATAGCAGAACAATAATCTGGCATTGTCTGCAAACCCGCATAAACACACTGTTTTTCAGTGATGGCGCTATAAATGAAAAAAACAATCAGAACATAAGGAAAAGTAATCACATGCGGCGTGAATGAAATTGCAGTAATCCTGAGTATTTATTCATATAGATAAAGGCCGTCCAGGGCGATTGATCCAGGTCATCGCCGACAGAGGCTAAAAATGGCAGGCTTGTCCCCTTTCTCCGGGACGGTCTATCAGATTATGCAGTTACAGAAATTAGTCAATATGTTTGGTGGGGATCTTTTGCAGCGCTACGGGCAAAAGGTTCATAAGCTGACGCTGCACGGCGGGTTTAGCTGCCCGAATCGCGACGGCACCATCGGGCGCGGGGGCTGCACCTTCTGTAACGTTGCGTCGTTTGCCGATGAAGCGCAGCAACATAACTCTATCGCTGAACAGCTTGCTCATCAGGCCAGCCTGGTGAACCGTGCGAAGCAGTATCTGGCCTATTTTCAGGCTTACACCAGCACGTGGGCGGAGGTGCAGGTATTGCGATCGATGTATCAGCAGGCCGTCAGCCAGGCCAACATCGTTGGGCTGTGCGTGGGAACCCGCCCGGACTGCGTACCGGACGCGGTGCTGGACCTGCTCAGCGAGTACAAAGAAGAAGGCTACGAGATCTGGCTGGAGCTGGGCTTGCAAACGGCACATGACAAAACGCTGCACCGTATCAACCGTGGCCATGATTTCGCCTGCTACCAGCGCACCACGCGGCTTGCACGCGAGCGCGGGCTGAAGGTCTGTTCACATCTGATTGTCGGTCTGCCCGGCGAAAGTCAACAGCATGCCCTTGAAACGCTGGAAAAAGTCGTTGAAACCGGCGTGGACGGCATCAAGCTTCATCCGCTGCATATCGTGAAGGGCAGCATTATGGCGAAAGCCTGGGAGGCCGGGCGGTTAAGCGGTATCGAGCTTGAGGACTATACGGTGACGGCGGGGGAGATGATTCGCCACACGCCACCGGAGATTGTCTACCACCGCATCTCGGCCAGCGCCCGCCGACCAACGCTTCTGGCACCGCTGTGGTGTGAGAACCGCTGGACGGGGATGGTGGAAATTGACCGCTACCTGCAGGAGAACGGCGTACAGGGTTCGGCGCTGGGCCGCCCGTGGGTTCCGCGTCTAGCGGCGACGGCCGCCTAACAAACTCCCCAGCATGCCGCGCACGATCTGATTGGTGACCTGTCGCGCGGCGCTTTTCGCCATGGTCTGCACTACGCCGTCGCGTTTGCCGCCGCGCGGCCCGGTGCTGCCGAACAGGATGTCTTTGAGTCCGCCAAGAATGCCGTCATCCACGGCGACAGACTGCCCTTTAGCGGCAGGCGCATCCTGCGATTCCGTTGTCGCCTGGACTCCTTTTTGCAGCATCTCGAACGCAGATTCGCGATCCACCTCGTCTTCGTACTTCCCGTAAACCGGTGAGTGGTTAATCAGGCCGTTGCGTTCATCGTCGGTCACCGGCCCCATGCGCGAGCAAGGCGCAATGACCATGGCGCGTTCCACTACGGACGGGCTGCCCTTCGCATCCAGGAACGAGATCAGCGCTTCACCGGTGCCCAGAGCCTGAATGGCGGCTTCGGTATCAAAGGCCGGATTGGCGCGCATGGTTTGCGCGGCGGCTTTTACCGCTTTTTGATCTTTCGGCGTGAAGGCGCGCAGGGCATGCTGTACGCGGTTACCGAGTTGTCCCAGTACGTTATCGGGGATATCCGACGGGTTTTGCGAGACAAACCAGACGCCGACGCCTTTGGAGCGGATCAGGCGGATAACCTGCTCGATCTTGTCCAGCAGCACCTGCGGTGCATCGTTAAACAGCAGGTGCGCTTCATCAAAGAAGAACACCAGCTTCGGCTTCTCAAGGTCGCCCGCCTCTGGCAGCTGTTCGTAAAGTTCAGAGAGCATCCACAGCAGGCTGGCGGCGTAGAGTTTCGGCATCTGGTAGAGCTTCTCGGAGCTCAGGATGTTAATAATCCCTTTGCCGCTGCTGTCGGTGCGCATCCAGTCTTTGATCTCCAGCATCGGCTCGCCGAAGAAGTGCTCGGCACCCTGTTGCTCCAGCGTCAGTAGACCACGCTGAATTGCGCCCACCGAGGCGCTGCTGATGTTGCCGTACTGGTTCTGGAAGGATTTGGCGTTATCGCCGATGTATTGCGTAATGGCGCGCAGATCTTTGAAATCAAGCAGCAGCAACCCCTGGTCATCGGCAATACGGAAGATGATATTCAACACGCCGGACTGCACGTCGTTGAGGTTAAGCAAACGGGCCAGCAGCAAGGGACCGAGATCGGAGACGGTGGCGCGCACCGGGTGGCCTTTTTCACCGAAGATGTCCCACACCACCACCGGGTTACCGTGCGGCGTCCAGTCCGTGATGCCGATATTCTTCAGCCGTTCGAGCAGTTTTTCAGAGGCGGTACCCTCCTGAGCCACACCGGTTAAATCGCCTTTTACGTCAGCCATAAAGACCGGTACGCCAATCTCTGAAAGCGACTCCGCCAGCTTTTGCAGGGTGACCGTTTTCCCCGTCCCGGTCGCACCGGTGATCAGACCGTGGCGGTTCGCCATCGCGGGCAGTAAATAGAGCTCTTTTTCCAGCGTCCGGGCAATTAACAATGGTGTACTCATGATGCGCTTCCTCTCGTAGTCCTGGGTGGAGTATAGGCAACCTGACGGTAAAACGGCTGAGTAAATTGCTGACTTTGCGGCGCATTATCCAGCGCGGACTATGCTTTTGCATACGGTTCACAAAATAGTGGGAAACTATGTCCAGATTCTTCTTTAACGATCGCAAACAGCTGGTCAACGATGCCATTGAAGGCATACTGCTCTCTGCGCCACATGCCAATCTCGTCAAGCTTGATATCGATCCGGCCATCAGGATCGTCGCGCGCGGCGACTGGGATAAAAGCCGCGTGGCGGTAATTTCCGGCGGCGGCTCAGGCCACGAACCCGCACACGCCGGGTTTGTTGGCAAAGGGATGCTGACGGCGGCAGTGTGTGGCGATCTTTTTGCCTCGCCGAGCGTGGATGCGGTACTGAATGCCATCGTCGCGGTCACGGGCGATCGTGGCTGTCTGCTGATCGTCAAAAACTACACCGGCGACCGCCTGAACTTCGGCCTGGCCGCTGAAAAGGCCAAACGCTACGGCCTGAAGGTGGAGATGGTGATTGTGGCGGACGATATCGCGCTGCCGGATAACAAGCAGCCGCGCGGTATTGCCGGCACGGCGCTGGTGCACAAGATTGCGGGCTATGCGGCGGAACAGGGGAAATCGCTGAGCGAGGTGCGGGATATTGCGCAACAGGCCTGCGATAACCTCTGGAGCCTGGGCGTAGCGATGCAAACGTGCAACCTGCCGGGCAGCGACGATGAAGAGGGGCGCATTAAGCAAGGCCATGTCGAGCTGGGCCTGGGCATTCACGGCGAGCCCGGGGCTTCCGTGGTGGATACGCAAAACAGCAAAGCCATTATCGACACCCTGGTGACGCCGTTACGCGCGCAGGCGGGGGAGGGGCGTTTTGCGGTGCTGATTAACAATCTTGGCGGCGTATCGGCGCTGGAGATGGCGCTGCTGACCAAAGAGCTGGCGCACTCGGCGCTGAAAGAGAATATCGCGTACCTGATTGGCCCTGCGCCGCTGGTCAGCGCGCTGGATATGAAAGGCTTTTCGCTGACGCTGCTGAAGCTCAACGATTTCTTTGAAAAAGCGATTCACGCCGACGTCGAGACGCTGGGATGGCAGAAGCCCGTCGCGTTTGCGCCACTGCGCACCGTGGCGCATAGCGCCATTCATGACCGTGTGGAGTACACTCCGTCTGACAATCCACAGGTGCGTGCGTTTGTCTCCTCCGTGTCGACAACGCTGATCCAGCTGGAAAACCGCCTGAACGCGCTGGATGCTAAAGTGGGGGATGGCGATACCGGCTCTACCTTTGCGCAAGGGGCGCGGGATATTGCGCAGCGCCTGGAGGAGAACGCGCTCCCGCTTAATGACGTGCCTAAGCTGCTGCTGCTGGTTGGCGAGCGGCTGGCTACGGTGATGGGCGGGTCGAGCGGGGTGCTGATGTCGATCTTCTTTACCGCGGCCGGGCAAAAGCTTCACGATGGTCAGACGCTCCCGGAGGCCTTGCTCAGTGGACTTGCGCAGATGAAGCAGTACGGCGGGGCAGATCTCGGCGATCGCACGCTGATCGATGCGCTGCAACCGGCGCTGGAGGCGTTACAGAAAGGCAATATTCAGGCGGCAGCGCAGGCCGCGCAGCAGGGCGCAGAAGCAACGTCGAAGATGGCGAAAGCCGGCGCGGGACGCTCGTCGTATGTCAATAAAGATAACCTAGATGGGGTGATGGATCCGGGAGCGGTCGCGGTAGCGGAAGTATTTAACGTATTGGCGCAGCAGTGAAAGTAGGCCGGGTAAGGCGAAGCCGCCACCCGGCAAACTCACATCAGAAATCTGCTTTCAGCACCACGCGGTAGCGGGCTTTGCCGTCGCGCACGTGCTGGATCGCTTCGTTGATTTTTGACATCGGATACAGTTCGGTGGTCGGCGCCACTTTGGTGCGTCCGGCGAATTTCATCAGTTTGCGCAGCTCGTACGGCGTACCGGTTGCAGAACCGGAGATGCTGCGATCCCCGCCGATCAGGGTAAACGCCGGAACCGGCAGCGGCTTCATTACCGCACCCACGGTGTGGAAGTTACCGCCGTAGGCCAGCGCTTCAAAGTACGGCTGCCAGTCGAGATCCACGTTAACGGTGTTGATGATCAGGTCAAACTGGCCCGCCAGCGCGTTCAGCGCGTCCGGATCGCGGCTGTTCACCACTTTATCCGCCCCCATCGCCAGCACTTCTTTCTCTTTCGCCGGGTTCGAGCTGAACGCCGTGACTTCACAGCCCATCGCGTGCAGCAGCTTAATGGCAATATGCCCCAGGCCGCCGATACCGATGACGCCGACGCGGCTGGTGGCGGTGATATGGTGCATCAGCAGCGGCTTGAAGACGGTGATGCCGCCACACAGCAGCGGACCGGCGGATTCGATATCAATGCTGTCCGGCAGCGGGATAACCCATTGCCAGTCGGCGCGCAGTTTATCGGCAAAACCACCTTTGTTGAGAATGGTGGGAACAGCGCCTTCGAGGCAGTTGATTTGATTGCCGCTGATACAGGCATCGCAGTGACCGCAGCTGCGTGCCGTCCAGCCAATGCCCACGCGCTGGCCCACTTTGAGCCCTTTGTCCTGCGCGGCGCTACCGAGCGCCACGACGCGGCCAATAACTTCGTGCCCGGCAACCAGCGGATAGCTGGAGAAGCCCCATTCGTTGTCGATCATCGAGAGATCCGAGTGGCAGATCCCGCAGTAATCAACCTGTACTTCGACGTCTTCTGCTTTTAGTTCGCCCGCATCGTACTCGTACAGCTCAAGTTCTGCACCCGCCTGCGGTGCGGCGTAGCTTTTTATCTTCGACATCGTGTTTCCCCCGTTGTGGTGTGAACTGAGAGTGTAGAGCATTCAGTTTACAGCCGCTTAACAGAAGAGGGCAGGAACGAAAGTTACAGACTTTTCAGCATTCTGACTTCGCAATCAACGTGGCCGGTACAGCCCAGCGGCGCATCGATATGCTCAAAGCCCAGATGTTCATACAGGCCGATGGCCTCTTTGAGGAAGGCGGTCGTTTCAAGGTAGCAGCGGGTAAAACCCTGCTTGCGCGCGTGGTCCAGCGCCATCAGCGCCAGCTTTTTTGCCAGTCCTTGTCCGCGTGCCGTTGGCAGGAAATACATTTTCTGCAGTTCGCAGATATCCGGCTCGCTGCAGCTGAGGGGCGCCACGCCGCCGCCGCCCACGACCTGGCCGTTCTGCTCGATGACCCAGTAGGCATGACCAGGCTGGCTGTAGAGCTGGAAAAGCGCGTCCAGATTCGGGTCGGCAACCGTGTAGCCCTTGTCAGCCGTCAGTCCATATTCGGCAGAAACGGTGCGAATAACGGCGGCGATAGCCGGGTTATCCTGCTCAGCGATCCGGCGCATCGTCGTCGCGACGGGGGTAATCACGCTCATAGCATTACTCATTACAAAAATTGACACATAACTGCTGTTAATAGCACCGCAGAAAGGGGAGTGCAAGCGAGGAGTTTTCAGGAAGGTTACCCCTTACGCCCTGAAGCGTAAGGGGTAAAAGCATTACAGGGCAGCGATAACCGCCTGCTGCTCAATCAGCTTGGTCTTCGCATCGGCGAAGGCAACCAGACGCTCACGCTCTTTCGCGATGACCGCTTCCGGCGCGCGGGCAACAAAGCCTTCGTTCGCCAGTTTGCTTTCGATTTTGCCAATTTCCACGTCGACTTTCGCCACTTCTTTCGCCAGACGAGCCAGCTCAGCGTCTTTGTCGATCAGACCTGCCATCGGGATCAGCAGCTCGGCACCGTCGATGATTTTGGTCACGGAAACCGGACCTTTGTCATCAGCAGGCAGCACGGTGATGCTTTCCAGACGCGCCATGGTTTTCAGGAAGGTGTTGTTCTCGGTGACGCGACGAACGGCCGCTTCGCTACAGCCGCGCAGCAGCAGCTCCAGCGGTTTGCCCGGCGCGATGTTCATTTCAGCACGAATGTTACGTACCGCCACGATCGCCTGCTTCAGCCACTCGGTATCCGCAGACGCCGCTTCATCAACCTTAGCTGCATCGAATGCCGGGAACGGCTGCAGCATGATGGTGTCGGCGTTGATGCCTGCAATCACCTTCACGCGCTGCCAGATGGTCTCGGTGATGAATGGAATAACCGGATGCGCCAGGCGCAGCAGGCCTTCCAGAACGGTAATCAGCGTGTTGCGCGTGCCGCGCAGTTCCGCCTCAGTGCCGCCGTTCATGACCGGCTTCGCCAGCTCCAGATACCAGTCACAGAACTGGTTCCAGGTGAATTCATACAGAATGCCCGCCGCGATATCGAAGCGGTAGCTGTCCAGCGCCTCGCGGAACGCTTTCACGGTCTGGTTGAATTCCGCCAGGATCCAGCGGTCGGCCAGGGAGAGGGTCATCTCGCCGCCGTTGAAGCCGCAATCCTGATCTTCGGTGTTCATCAGCACAAAGCGGCTGGCGTTCCAAAGCTTGTTACAGAAGTTACGGTAACCTTCCAGACGCTTCATGTCCCAGTTGATGTCACGGCCGGTCGAGGCCAGCGCTGCCAGGGTGAAGCGCAGGGCGTCGGTACCGTGAGCCTCAATCCCGTTCGGGAACTGTTTCTCGGTGCGCTTGCGGATTTTCTCCGCCAGCTGAGGCTGCATCATGTTGCCGGTGCGTTTTTCCAGCAGCTCTTCCAGAGAAATACCGTCAACCATATCCAGCGGGTCAATGACGTTACCCTTGGATTTGGACATCTTCTGGCCTTCGTCGTCGCGGATCAGACCGGTCATGTAGACGGTATGGAATGGAACCTGCGGCTTGCCGTCTTCATCTTTGATGAAGTGCATGGTCATCATGATCATGCGGGCGATCCAGAAGAAGATAATGTCGAAGCCGGACACCATCACGCTGGTTGGGTGGAACTGACGCAGCGCGTCGGTGTTTTCTGGCCAGCCGAGGGTGGAGAAGGTCCACAGCGCGGAGGAGAACCAGGTATCCAGCACGTCTTCGTCCTGACGCAGGGCAACGTCAGCGCTCAGGTTGTTTTCCTGGCGCACTTCATCTTCGCTGCGGCCAACGTACACGTTGCCTTCGTTGTCGTACCATGCCGGGATACGGTGGCCCCACCACAGCTGACGGGAGATACACCAGTCCTGAATATCGCGCATCCAGGAGAAGTACATGTTTTCGTACTGCTTCGGCACGAACTGAATGCTGCCGTTTTCAACCGCTTCCACAGCCGGTTTCGCCAGCACGTCGGCACGCACGTACCACTGGTCGGTCAGCATTGGCTCGATAACCACGCCACCACGGTCGCCGTATGGCACGGTCAGATCGTGAGGTTTGATCTCTTCCAGCAGGCCGAGTGCGTCAACAGCAGCCACGATGGCTTTACGCGCGGCAAAACGTTCCAGCTTCTGGAACTCAGCCGGGATGTCGCTGGAATAGACGTCGGATTCGTTGCCTTTGGTGTCGTACACTTCTGCGCTTTCACGGATATCGCCGTCGAAGGTCAGAATGTTGATCATCGGCAGGGCGTGACGACGGCCCACTTCATAGTCGTTGAAGTCGTGCGCCGGAGTGATTTTCACGCAGCCGGTGCCTTTTTCCATGTCGGCGTGTTCGTCGCCCACAATCGGAATACGGCGGTTTACCAGCGGCAGCACCACGAATTTGCCAATCAGATCTTTATAACGCGGATCTTCCGGGTTAACGGCCACGCCGGTATCGCCCAGCAGGGTTTCCGGACGGGTGGTCGCGACCACCAGGTAATCTTTACCGTCAGCGGTTTTTGCGCCGTCGGCCAGCGGATAGCGGATGTGCCACATGGAGCCCTTGGACTCGCGGTTTTCCACTTCCAGATCGGAAATCGCGGTGCGCAGTTTCGGATCCCAGTTAACCAGGCGTTTGCCGCGGTAAATCAGGTCTTCTTTGTACAGGCGGACGAAGACTTCTTTCACGGCGTTGGAAAGGCCTTCATCCATGGTGAAGCGCTCGCGCTCCCAGTCCACGGAGTTGCCGAGACGGCGCATCTGACGGGTAATGGTGCCGCCAGATTCCGCTTTCCACTGCCAGATTTTGTCGATGAACGCGTCGCGACCGAAGTCGTGGCGGGTTTTCCCTTCTTCAGCGGCAATTTTACGCTCAACCACCATCTGGGTCGCGATACCCGCGTGGTCAGTCCCCGCCTGCCACAGGGTGTTTTTGCCCTGCATGCGCTGGTAGCGGATCATGGTGTCCATGATGGTCTGCTGGAAAGCATGGCCCATATGCAAACTGCCGGTGACGTTCGGCGGCGGGATCATGATGCAGAAGGACTCTTTGCTTTCGTCGCCGTTAGGCTTGAAATAGCCCTGCTGTTCCCAGTGCTCGTAAAGCGGCTGTTCGATATCGCGTGGGTTATATGTCTTTTCCATTATTTCCAGGTTGCCGTATTCAGGTTAAAACCAGCCAGGCGGTACGCTTTATAGCGTTCGCGCGCCAGTTGTTTCAAGGATTCTTCGTAAGGGACAAAGTCTACCACTTCTGTGAAAGCGGTGGCAAAATCTGCAAAATCTATCCGCAGGCTAATCAGAATGTCGCGCGCGCTGCTGTTGCGCTTTTGCGGCCAGGCAATTTCCACCGGCGCCCCGCCGCGTGGCCCTTCGCCTGACAGGTTATGCGGAACAAAGCTCTCCGGCGGGCGGGCCCACAGCGCTTCATCGAGACGAATCGCCTGCTGCTCATCTTCACAGGCTATCAACACGCGTTTGCCTGCGCGCCAACGTTCTGCGGCAATTTCACACACCAGCTGTTCGACGGCGCTGAGTCCATCCTGATGGGTGTCGTTGTCCAGAAGGTAGAACGTTGCATTCTTCATATATGGGGCTTCTTGTCGTGGATTTAAATGCAAAGCCGGGTGGCGCTTCGCTTACCCGGCCTTCGGTTGAGTGGCGTGTAGGCCGGGTAAGGCGAAGCCGCCACCCGGCACTTTATATCACTCGTCGCCGTTAAAACCCGCACGATTGAGCAGGAACTGCGACAGCAGCGCCACCGGACGACCGGTTGCGCCTTTGGCCTTACCGGAGCGCCATGCGGTGCCCGCGATATCCAGGTGCGCCCAGTTGTACTTGCGGGTGAAGCGCGCCAGGAAGCATCCCGCGGTGATCGCCCCGCCAGGACGTCCGCCAATGTTCGCCATATCCGCGAAGTTAGACTCCAGCTGCTCCTGATATTCGTCACCCAGCGGCAGACGCCATGCGCGGTCACCGGCCTGCTCCGAGGCGCTAATCAGCTCGTGCGCCAGCGGGTTGTGGTTCGACATCAGGCCGGTAATGTGGTGGCCAAGAGCAATCACACAGGCGCCGGTGAGGGTGGCGACGTCAATGACCGCTTCCGGCTCGAAGCGCTCAACGTAGGTCAACACGTCACAGAGTACCAGACGGCCTTCAGCGTCGGTGTTCAGCACTTCTACCGTCTGGCCAGACATGGTGGTCAGTACGTCACCCGGGCGATACGCGCGACCGCCGGGCATGTTTTCGCAGCCCGCCAGGACCCCGATCACGTTGATCGGCAGCTGGAGTTCCGCGACCATGCGCATCACGCCGTAAACCGCCGCCGCGCCGCACATGTCGTATTTCATCTCGTCCATGCCTTCGGCAGGCTTGATGGAGATACCGCCGGAATCGAAGGTCAGGCCTTTACCGACCAGCACGACAGGGCGCGCGTCTTCGGCCGAGTTGCCCTTGTACTCGATAACCGACATCAGGGATTCGTTCTGCGAGCCGTTACCCACCGCCAGGTAAGAGTGCATTCCCAGCTCTTTCATCTGCTGTTCGCCGATGACGCGGGTAATCACGTTTTTGCTGTAGGCGTCTGCCAGCTGGCGCGCCTGAGAGGCGAGGTAAGCGGCGTTACAGATGTTCGGCGGCATGTTGCCGAGATCTTTTGCCGCTTTAATACCGGCGGCAATGGCCAGACCGTGCTGAATGGCGCGCTCGCCGCTGGTCAGCTCGCGACGGGTTGGCACGTTAAAGACCATTTTACGCAGCGGACGACGCGGCTCGCTTTTATTGGTCTTCAGCTGATCGAAGCTGTACAGGCTCTCTTTTGCCGTTTCGACTGCCTGACGCACTTTCCAGTAGGTGTTACGCCCTTTAACGTGCAGCTCGGTCAGGAAGCATACCGCTTCCATTGAACCGGTATCATTCAGCGTATTGATGGTTTTCTGAATCACCTGCTTGTACTGACGTTCATCCAGCTCGCGTTCTTTGCCGCAGCCAATCAGCAGAATGCGCTCTGACAGTACGTTCGGAACATGGTGCAGTAACAGCGTCTGCCCAGGTTTGCCTTCCAGTTCGCCACGGCGCAGCAGGGCGCTAATATAGCCGTCACTGATTTTATCGAGTTGTTCGGCGATCGGGGAGAGTCGGCGTGGTTCAAAGACGCCCACAACGATGCAGGCACTCCGCTGTTTCTCCGGGCTACCGCTTTTTACACTGAACTCCATGCACTACGCTCCTGAATCTTAAAGACAACGGCGGCGGCTACGGATAGAATTGAAACCTTTCGTAACTCATGTCCGCTGTTGTGGTGACTTCGTGTTAATCTTACGTTACTACGGTTTCGACACGTCAGAAAAAGTCCTGAAGCGTGAATCCGCCGGATGTTTTAATCTTAGCGATGATTTCGACGACTCAAGAGAATAAATGACGTTTAAGCCATGAAACAAGCGATTTTCCAGCAAAGAGACGGGTTTTTACGGGCGTATTTAAAGTGATAATCATAAGATATCTGGTGCGGGAGACGCTCAAAAGCCAACTGGCGATCCTCTTCATCCTGCTGCTGATTTTTTTCTGTCAGAAGCTGGTTAAGATCCTCGGTGCGGCCGTTGACGGCGAAATTCCAACAAATCTGGTGCTTTCCCTGCTTGGTTTAGGGATCCCGGAAATGGCGCAGCTTATCCTGCCGCTAAGTCTTTTCCTTGGCCTGCTCATGACGCTTGGGAAACTCTACACCGAGAGTGAAATCACGGTGATGCATGCCTGTGGCCTGAGCAAAGCGGTGCTGGTCAAAGCCGCCATGATACTGGCGCTGTTCACGGGTATCGTTGCGGCGGTGAATGTGATGTGGGCGGGTCCTCTGTCTTCTCGCCATCAGGACGAAGTGCTGGCCGAAGCGAAAGCCAACCCCGGCATGGCGGCATTAGCCCAGGGGCAGTTCCAGCAGGCAACCGACGGGAACTCCGTGCTGTTTATTGAGAGCGTTGACGGCAGCAAATTCAACGATGTCTTCCTGGCGCAGCTGCGTCCTAAAGGTAACGCGCGTCCTTCTGTGGTGGTTGCCGACTCCGGTCAGCTTGCTCAGCGCAAAGATGGTTCTCAGGTCGTGACGCTGAACAAAGGCACCCGTTTCGAAGGCACCGCGATGCTGCGTGACTTCCGCATTACGGATTTCCAGAACTATCAGGCCATTATCGGCCATCAGACCGTGGCGCTCGATCCAACGGATACCGAGCAAATGGACATGCGTACCCTCTGGAATACCGATACCAACCGAGCGCGTGCTGAGTTCCACTGGCGTATTACGCTTGTCTTCACCGTGTTTATGATGGCGCTGATTGTCGTTCCGCTGAGCGTGGTGAACCCGCGTCAGGGACGCGTGCTCTCTATGCTGCCAGCGATGCTGCTTTACCTGATCTATTTCCTGCTGCAAACCTCGATTCGTTCCAACGGCGCGAAGGGTAAGCTGGACCCTATGGTCTGGACATGGTTCGTTAACAGCCTGTACATCTTACTGGCGCTGGGGTTAAACCTGTGGGATACGGTGCCTGTGCGCCGCATACGTGCCCGATTCTCGCGTAAAGGAGCCATCTAATGCAGGCGTTTGGCGTTCTTGATCGCTATATCGGTAAAACCATTTTTACCACCATCATGATGACGTTGTTCATGCTGGTGTCCCTCTCCGGCATTATCAAATTTGTCGATCAGCTGAAAAAAGCCGGGCAGGGGAGCTATGACGCGCTGGGCGCGGGGATGTATACCCTGCTCAGCGTGCCGAAAGATGTGCAGATCTTCTTCCCGATGGCGGCCCTGCTGGGGGCGCTGCTGGGGCTGGGGATGCTGGCGCAGCGCAGTGAGCTGGTCGTTATGCAGGCTTCGGGTTTTACCCGTATGCAGGTCGCGCTGTCGGTAATGAAAACCGCCATCCCCCTGGTGCTGTTGACCATGGCGATTGGCGAGTGGGTCGCGCCGCAGGGC
Source organism: Enterobacter sp. EC_64 (assembly GCF_019584165.1). Lineage (NCBI taxonomy): Bacteria > Pseudomonadati > Pseudomonadota > Gammaproteobacteria > Enterobacterales > Enterobacteriaceae > Enterobacter > Enterobacter sp. EC_64. The sequence continues at coordinate 55,522 of NZ_VDAS01000014.1, read as the reverse complement.
GAACAGATGGCGCGTAACTACCGTGCTCAGGCCATGTACGGCGGCTCACTGCTCTCGACTCAGCAAGGTTTATGGGCGAAAGACGGTAAAAACTTCGTCTACATCGAACGGGTGAAGGGGAATGATGAACTGGGCGGAGTGAGCATCTACGCTTTCGATGACCAGCGCCGTCTGCAGTCCGTTCGCCACGCCTCTTCGGCGAAGTTTGACGCCGAACATAAGCAGTGGCGGTTGTCCCAGGTTGATGAATCTGACCTGACCGATCCGAAACAGATTACGGGTGCTCAGACAGTAACCGGTACGTGGAAAACCAACCTGACGCCCGATAAGCTCGGCGTGGTGGCGCTGGATCCTGACGCGCTCTCCATCAGCGGTTTACACAACTATGTGAAATACCTGAAGTCGAGCGGACAGGATGCGGGACGCTATCAGCTCAACATGTGGAGCAAAATCTTCCAGCCGATGTCCGTGGCGGTAATGATGCTGATGGCGCTGTCGTTTATCTTCGGCCCGTTGCGCAGCGTGCCGATGGGAGTCCGCGTCGTGACCGGCATCAGCTTCGGCTTTGTGTTCTACGTGCTCGATCAGATCTTCGGTCCGCTGACGCTGGTTTATGGCATTCCGCCGATTATCGGTGCGCTGCTGCCAAGCGCCAGCTTCCTCCTGATCAGTCTCTGGCTGCTGTTGAAACGCTCCTGATTGACCTCTCCTCGCTTCCGGTTACCCGGGAGCGAGGCTAATCTCCTGTTTCACCCCGCACTTTTTCTCACAACCTTCAACGTCCCGCCGCGAATTTGAGTATTATTGAGCGATAACGTCGTGAAGGGATCCTCTATGAAGCAAATTCGAATGCTTGCCCAGTATTACGTCGACCTGATGATGAAGCTTGGGCTGGTGCGTTTTTCCATGCTGCTTGCGCTGGCGCTGGTCGTTCTGGCCATTGTCGTGCAAATGGCGGTTACCATGGTTCTGCATGGTCAGGTCGAGAGTATCGACGTCATCCGCTCCATCTTCTTTGGCTTGCTTATTACTCCCTGGGCGGTCTATTTCCTTTCCGTGGTGGTTGAACAGCTGGAAGAGTCCCGTCAGCGTTTGTCTAAGCTGGTGGATAAGCTGGAAGAGATGCGCGAGCGTGACCTGAAGCTCAACGTCCAGCTCAAAGACAACATTGCGCAGCTGAATCAGGAGATTTCAGATCGTGAGAAAGCGGAGGCCGAGCGTCAGGCCACCCTGGAACAGCTGAAAATCGAAATGAAAGAGCGCGAGGTCACGCAGATCCAGCTTGAGCAGCAATCTTCTTTCCTGCGATCGTTCCTGGATGCGTCGCCGGATCTGGTGTTCTACCGTAATGAAGATAAAGAGTTTTCCGGCTGTAACCGGGCGATGGAGTTGCTCACCGGGAAAAGCGAGAAGCAGCTGATACACCTGAAGCCGCAGGACGTTTACTCTGAAGAGGCGGCGGCCAAGGTCATGGAGACCGACGAAAAAGTCTTCCGTCATAACGTCTCGCTGACCTATGAACAGTGGCTGGATTACCCGGACGGGCGCAAAGCCTGCTTTGAGATCCGTAAGGTGCCCTACTATGACCGCGTGGGGAAACGCCACGGCCTGATGGGCTTTGGCCGCGATATTACCGAGCGTAAGCGCTATCAGGATGCCCTGGAGCGCGCCAGCCGCGACAAGACCACCTTTATCTCCACCATCAGCCACGAGCTGCGCACGCCGCTTAACGGCATCGTCGGGTTGAGCCGTATTCTGCTGGATACCGACCTGACCGCAGAGCAGGAAAAATACCTCAAGACTATCCATGTTTCAGCGGTCACGCTGGGTAATATCTTCAACGATATTATTGATATGGATAAGATGGAGCGCCGCAAAGTTCAGCTTGATAACCAGCCTGTGGATTTCACCAGCTTCCTTGCCGATCTGGAAAACCTGTCTGGCCTGCAGGCGCAGCAGAAGGGATTGAGCTTTGTCATGGAGCCAACCCTGCCGCTGCCGCATAAAGTGGTGACGGACGGCACGCGACTGCGCCAGATCCTGTGGAACCTGATCAGCAACGCGGTGAAATTTACCCAGAAAGGAAAGGTGGCGGTGCGTATCCGCTATGACGAAGGTGACATGCTGCACTTCGAGGTGGAAGACTCCGGGATGGGTATTCCGCTGGAGGAGCAGGACAAAATCTTCGCCATGTATTATCAGGTGAAGGACAGCAACGGTGGGAAACCGGCCACCGGTACGGGCATTGGCCTGGCGGTGTCTAAACGTCTGGCGAAGAGTATGGGCGGCGATATCACCGTTGCCAGCCAGCCGGGCAAAGGGTCAACCTTCACGCTGACGGTCCATGCCCCTGCGGTGGCGGAAGAGGTAGAGGATACCTTTGAAAATGACGATATGCCGCTGCCTGCCCTGCACGTCCTGCTGGTGGAAGATATTGAGCTGAACGTAATTGTGGCGCGCTCTGTGCTGGAAAAACTGGGCAACAGCGTGGATGTCGCGATGACCGGTAAAGCCGCGCTGGAGATGTTTAAACCAGGCGAATACGATCTTGTTCTGCTGGATATTCAATTACCGGATATGACCGGGCTGGATATCTCGCGCGAGTTGACGCGTCAGTACGCGGCCGACGAACTGCCGCCGCTGGTTGCCCTGACGGCGAACGTGCTGAAAGATAAAAAAGAGTATCTCGATGCCGGTATGGACGATGTACTCAGCAAGCCGCTGGCGGTGCCTGCTCTGACCGCTATGATCAAAAAGTTCTGGGATACCCATGATGAAGAGGAGAGCACCATGACGTCTGTTGATAGCGCAAAAGCCCAAACGATACTCGATACCGCGATGCTGGAGCAGTACATCGATCTGGTGGGGCCGAAACTGATTACCGACGGTCTGGCGGTGTTCGAAAAAATGATGCCGGGCTATCTGAGCGTGCTGGAATCCAACCTGACGGCCCGTGACCAGAAGGGGATCGTGGAAGAAGGACATAAAATCAAAGGTGCCGCCGGCTCGGTTGGCTTACGCCATCTGCAGCAGTTGGGGCAACAGATTCAGTCGCCTGATTTACCTGCATGGGAAGATAACGTGGGTGATTGGGTTGAAGAGATGAAACAGGAATGGCAAAACGATGTGGCGGTGCTAAAAGCCTGGGTTGACGCCAGAAAAAAATGACCCCGGATTAACCGGGGTGCGCGAATACTGCGCCAACACCAGGGAAATCGTGGCTGCGCCTGTTTTTAAACGTTATTTTTGAAAGGGCGCTGCCTGAAAAATTTAGGCCGCACGCAGATAAGATAGCAAATCTTAAATGGTTTGTTACATGAATCAGTGAAATGTGTGAAGCATAGCGTTTTAATCAAAATTATTAATGTGCTTCAGCAAGTTGCAGAAAAGGATTCTCATGATGAAAAAGATTGGTGTCGTGCTAAGCGGATGCGGTGTTTATGATGGCTCTGAGATACATGAAGCCGTCATCACGCTGCTGGCCCTGGCTAAGCAGGGAGCCGAGGTGATTTGTTTTGCACCGGACAAAAATCAGGCGGATGTGATTAACCATCTGACCGGTGAGCCGATGGCGGAAACCCGTAACGTGCTGATTGAAGCCGCGCGCATTGCGCGAGGTGACATCCATCCTCTTATTCAGGCAGACCCTGCAGAGCTTGATGCGCTCATTGTGCCGGGTGGGTTTGGCGCAGCCAAAAATCTCAGTACCTTTGCCGCGCAGGGCGCGGAGTGTCAGATCGATCCTCATCTCAAAGCGCTGTCGCAGGCCATGCATGCGGCAGGAAAACCGCTGGGCTTTATCTGTATCGCACCGGCGATGTTGCCTAAAATTTTTGATTTCCCGCTGCGCCTGACCATCGGGACGGATATTGATACCGCAGAGATTGTCGAAGAAATGGGGGGCGAACACGTTCCGTGCCCGGTGGATGACATTGTGGTTGATGAAGATAACAAGATTGTCACCACGCCTGCGTATATGCTGGCGAAGAATATCGCGGAAGCCGCCGTGGGCATTGAAAAACTGGTCGCCCGCGTGCTGGTGCTGACGGAATGAGGCGTCCGTTTTCCGCAGGCGCATGGGTGAAACGCCTTCTTCTACGCATCGTTCTCGTCATGGCGGTGTTCTGGGGAGGCGGGCTGGCCGTGTTCAGCATTATGCCGGTCCCGTTCTCTGCCGTGATGGTTGAGCGTCAGCTCGGCGCGTGGCTCAGCGGCGATTTCGGCTATGTTGCCCATTCTGACTGGGTAAGCATGGACGAGATCTCTCCGTTCATGGGGCTGGCGGTCATCGCAGCGGAGGATCAGAAATTCCCGGAGCACTGGGGGTTCGACGTTGCGGCCATTGAGAAGGCGCTGGCCCATAATGAACGCCATGAAAACCGCGTGCGCGGCGCGTCAACGTTGTCGCAGCAGACGGCCAAAAATCTGTTTCTGTGGGACGGCCGCAGCTGGGTGCGAAAGGGGCTGGAAGCGGGGCTCACCCTGGGCATGGAAACGGTCTGGAGCAAAAAGCGCATTCTGACCGTGTATCTCAACGTTGCCGAGTTTGGCGACGGGGTATTTGGTGTCGAAGCTGCATCACAACGCTATTTTAATAAACCCGCCAGCAAGCTGAGCATGTCTGAGGCGGCGCTGCTCGCGGCTGTTCTGCCTAATCCCATCCGTTTTAAAGCCAGTGCCCCCTCAGGGTACGTGCGAAGCCGTCAGGCGTGGATTATGCGCCAGATGCGTCAGTTGGGAGGAGAAGGGTTTATGGAGAGCAACAAACTTATGTAGGGCGGGTAAGCGCAGCGCCACCCGCCTGAAGGGCAGAGACCTTAATCTTCGTCGAACCCTGCGTTAAACAGCGCAATCACCGCCGCCAGCGCTTCCTCTTCCTGGGGGCCGGTGGCTTCGACTTCAATCTGACGCCCTTTGGCGGAATCCAGCATCAGCAGCGCAATGACGCTGTTCGCCTCCGCTTCGGTACCTTCGTCATTCCGCAGCAGAACTTCTGCATCGAAACCCTGCATCAGCTCAAACAGCTTCATCGCCGGGCGCGCATGCATGCCCAGCTTATTGGTGATCTCAACGGTCTGTTTTACGGTCATGTTTTACGTTTTTCCAGCGTGCGATGACGGGACTGAACGTTCTTCCCGCGCGAGCGGAAGTAGTCGGCCAGCTGTTCGGCGATATAAACCGAACGATGTTTACCGCCGGTACAGCCAATCGCTACCGTCAGATAGCTACGATTGTTTGTCTCCAGCATAGGTAACCATAGCTCAAGGTAGCTTCGCGTCTGGTAGATAAAATTGTGAACTTCTGTGTGCCTGTCGAGGAAAGCCGCGACGGGTTTATCCAGACCGGTCATAGGACGCAGTTTCGGATCCCAGTGCGGGTTCGGCAGAAAGCGCACGTCGAAAACATAATCCGCATCAATCGGGATACCGTGCTTGAAGCCAAAGGATTCGAACACCATCGTCAGTTCGCGTTCGCGTTTTCCCAGCAAGCGGGTACGCAGCATTTCTGCCAGCTCGTGAACGGACATTTCAGAGGTGTCGACAATCAGGTCGGCGCGAGAACGCAGCGGCTCCAGCAGATCGCTCTCTTCATCGATTGCGCTCTCCAGGGAGAGGTTCTTACTGGAAAGCGGGTGCAAACGACGGGTGTCGCTGTAGCGGCGGATAAGAGTATTACGGTCTGCATCGAGGAACAGCAGCTGAGGCGAGAACGTATCAGGCAGGTTACTCATTGCCTGCTCGAAGATCTCTGGCGATTCCGGCATGTTACGAACGTCGATACTGACGGCAGCCGAGGTCTGTCTCTCGGCAAGCGTACGGGCCAGGTCGGGCAACAACACGACCGGAAGGTTATCGACGCAGTAAAAACCCATGTCTTCCAGCGCGCGCAGAGCCACGGATTTCCCCGACCCTGAACGACCGCTGACAATCATCAGCACCATGTTCCGTTTCTCCTCAGGACAACAGATGTAAAGGCCATCTCCTGGTTATGCATCATCCTGATTGCCTTCTGCTTCGGTGATAATTTGATAAAGCTCTTCATCACTTTGAGCCGAGCGCAGTCGACGGCAAATGGTTTTATCAGCCAGACGTTTGGCGACCAGCGACAGCGTATGCAGATGGGTTTTCGTCTGGTCAGCAGGCACCAGCAGCGCGAAGAGGAGATCGACGGGCTGGTTATCAATGGCATCAAAGGCGATCGGTGTTTCAAGCTGCACAAACACACCGACGGCACGCAGGGTATCCTCTTCCAGCTTGCCGTGCGGGATTGCGATGCCGTTGCCGATACCGGTACTGCCCATCTTTTCACGGGTCAGAATCGCTTCGAACACCACCTGCGGCGGCAGGCCCAGCTGTTTTGCGGCCAGTTCACTGATGATTTCCAGCGCACGTTTTTTGCTCTGGCAGTGAACCGCACTGCGGGTACATTCCTGGTTAAGGACATTGCTCAGTTGAAGAGCGGAATCGTTGTTCATCATAATTTCACCTAAGCGCTAACTGTACAAATGGCCTGTTGTGTTTCACAACAGGCCGTCCTGCACCCGTTAACAGCCCGGACAATTAGTGTTGTTTCAGTTTATCTTTATGTTTATTGAGCTGTCGCGCAAGCTTATCAATCAAGCCGTCGATAGCAGCGTACATGTCTTGCCCTTCCGCACTGGCATGCAGTTCCCCCCCGTTAACATGCAGGGTGGCATCCGAGATATGAGTCACTTTCTCCACTTTCAACACAATGTAGACCTGATTGATCCTTTCGAAATACTGCTCGAGTTTTGCAAACTTCGCGTTCACAAAGTCGCGTAAAGCCTCAGTAATTTCGACGTTTTGTCCAGTGATGTTGAGCTGCATAGTGTCTTCCTTATCGGTTGTGTCAGACCAGCTGTTTACGCTGGTTGGACGGCGGAATGGATAAAGACTCTCGATACTTCGCAACAGTACGACGTGCCACCATAATACCCTGATCGGACAGCATGGTGGTTAACTTACTGTCGCTTAGTGGCTTCGCGGGATTCTCCGCGGCGATCAACTTCTTCACCAGAGCACGAATGGCCGTTGACGACGCTTCGCCGCCGCCCTCGGTATTCACATGGCTGGAGAAGAAATACTTAAGCTCAAAAATACCGCGTGGACTGTGCAGATACTTCTGCGTGGTGACACGGGAAATGGTTGATTCATGCATCTCGACGGCCTGGGCGATATCCGCCAGCACCATCGGTTTCATATACTCTTCGCCCTGCTCAAAGAAAGCCTGCTGCTGTTCGACAATACAGCGGCTGACGCGTAGCAGCGTATCATTTCGGCTCTCCAGACTTTTGATCAGCCATCGCGCTTCCTGCAAATTGCTACGAATATATTGATTGTCGGCGTCGTTACGCACGCTGGTGCACATGGAGGCATACTGCTGGTTGATTTGCAGGCGAGGGATGCTGTCTGAATTCAGTTCAACGACCCAGCGGCCGTTGTGTTTTCTGACCAGCACATCCGGGATCACGTACTCGGGCTCGCTGGTCTGGATCGACTGACCGGGGCGCGGATCGAGCGACTGGATCAGATTCACCGCTTCTTTCAGCACCTCTTCTTTCAGGCGCGTGACGCGCATCAGGGTGCGGAAATCGTGGTTCGCCAGCAGATCCAGATGATCGCTGATGATCGCGCGCGCCTCCTCGAGCCATGGCGTCTCTTTGCTGAACTGAGAAAGCTGGATCAGCAGACAGTCGCGCAGATCTTTTGCAGCCACGCCTACCGGATCGAAACGCTGGATGCGCTTCAGAACGGCTTCGACTTCCTCAAGCTCAATCTCGTCGTCGCCCATGCTTTCCAGTATATCGTCGAGGGTGACGGTCAAATAGCCGGTGTCGTCAACGGCATCGACAATCGACGTGGCAATCGCGCGGTCGGTATCGGAGAAGGGGGTGAGTTCCACCTGCCACATCAGGTAATCCTGCAGCGACTGGGTGGTTTCGCCCTGATAGACCGGTAGCTCATCGTCCTGGTAGTCTGCACGCGTACCGGAAGGGGTTCCGGCGGTGTAGATTTCATCCCAGCTGGCATCAAGCGGAAGCTCGTCGGGCATCTCTTTTTGTTCGAGTGCATCCGCGGTATCGAGCGCTTCAGTATCCTGCGATTGCTGGGTATCTACCTCGTCATGAAGATCGGTTTGTTCCAGCAGGGGGTTACTGTCCAGCGCCTGCTGGAGCTCCTGCTGAAGTTCTAACGTGGACAGTTGCAACAGGCGAATTGCCTGCTGTAGCTGCGGCGTCATCGCCAGTTGTTGGCTGAGCCTTAATTGCAAACCTTGCTTCATGTTCAGAGCATTTTTCTCCGGTTCGGCGTTACGTTACCTCTACCCTATCAGAGTCTGAAGTCTTCCCCAAGATAGACGCGCTTAACATGATCGTCTTCGAGGATCTGCTGCGGCGTACCGTGGGCGATCAGATTGCCCTGGCTGACAATATAGGCGCGTTCACATACGGCCAGCGTTTCACGCACGTTGTGGTCGGTGATCAGTACGCCAAGCCCGCTGTCGCGCAGGTGCTCAATGATACGTTTAATGTCGATAACGGAGATGGGGTCAACGCCCGCAAACGGTTCATCCAGAAGGATAAATTTCGGGTTTGCGGCCAGCGCACGCGCAATCTCAACGCGACGGCGTTCGCCCCCGGAGAGTGCCTGACCGAGGCTGTCGCGCAGATGCTCAATGTGGAACTCTTCCATCAGCTCGTTGGCACGATCCTGACGCTGTTCGTTGGTCAGGTCGTTACGAATTTGCAGGACCGCCATCAGGTTGTCGTAAACGCTGAGACGACGGAAAATGGAGGCTTCCTGCGGCAGATAGCCGATCCCGCGACGCGCGCGCGCGTGCAGCGGCAGAAGACTGATGTCTTCATCGTCAATGATAATGTTGCCGGCATCGCGCGGCACAATACCCACCACCATGTAGAAGGTTGTCGTTTTACCCGCACCGTTCGGGCCAAGCAGCCCCACGATTTCGCCGGAGTTGACGGTGAGACTGACATCTTCTACGACACGGCGGCCCTTATAGGCCTTCGCGAGGTTTTTTGCAGTTAATGTTGCCATAACGAATTAGTTACTCTTCTTCTGTGCCGGGGCCTGGCCCTTGCCTTTGTCCTGCAGCTGCGACGGAACCAGTACGGTGGTCACGCGTTTGCCTTTCTCGCTGGAGGCCTGCATTTTTTGCTCTTTAACCAGATAGGTAATCTGGTCGCCGGTAATGTTGCTGTCCAGCTGTTCCAGATACGCATTCCCGGTCAGGATGACCAGATCCTTCGCCAGCTCATAGTGCATGTGCGTAGCGCGGCCTTTCACCGGCTTGCCGTTGTCCTGCATTTGATAGAAGGTTGCCGGGTTGCCGTAACCATCAATAATCTCTTTGCCCTGCTCGCCACCCGGACGGGTTACGACCACTTTGTCGGCGTTGATTTTGATGGTGCCCTGGGTCATGACGACGTTACCCGTGAAGGTGACGACGTTACCCTGCATATCGAGAGACTGGGTGTCGGACTCAATATGGATCGGCTGGTCGGTATCGCCCGTTACAGCAAGCGCGGGGAGACTGGCCGCCAGCATCGCGCTGGCGATAATTACTTTAAGGCTGAGTTTGTTTGTTTTGAATTTCATAGGAGGTTCTAACCTTTTCAATCAGCTCGGCGTTCTTGCTGCGTAAGTTCCCGCGCATTCTTAAACCGCTGGAATTAAATGTTGTGCCATACAGTGTGACCAGATCCTGCGACGTCACGTCCTGGGTTACCAGGTTGATCTGGGCATTATCCGTCGTAATTTTTCGCAGTTGCGAGTCAGCGGTCAGGGCGTTGACTTCAACGTGGCCATACAGATAAAGCATACGGTCATTTGTCAGTTTGGCCCGATCTGACTTAATTGACCACGTCGGCACTTTGTCTTTATCAAATGTGGTCATCACAGGTTGGGTAAACCATGAAACGCCATCATCGGAAAAATATTCAACATGCTGGGCAATCAGGCGATAGTTCAGCGCGCCTTCCGGGCTATAGACCACGGTGTCGCTGTGATCGCTTTTATAGGTTGGATCGGTATTGTTGATCACTTCCGTTTGCGTATCGTCGCGATCGGCAAGGTTCACGCCAATCAATACCAGTGCGACAAGCGAAAGCAAAATGATAATCCAACGTCTGGTTTTACTCATATCGATTGCCCTTTGGCCTCATCAAGCTTGCCCTGCGCCAGCAGAAGCAGATCGCAGACTTCACGGACAGCGCCGCGGCCACCGTTGATGTGGGTAACGTAGTCGGCGCGCGGGATCAGCAGCGGATGCGCATCGGCAACGGCGATGCTCAGCCCAACTTCAGCCATCACCGGCCAGTCAATCAGGTCGTCCCCGACGTAGGCCACGTTTTCCGGTGCGATAGCCAGTTTACCCAGTAAATCATTGAACGCCGCCATCTTATCGGATTGACCCTGATACAGATGGGTAATACCTAAAGTTTCACAGCGGTCTTCTACCAGTTTAGCGTTTCGTCCGGTGATGATCGCCACCTCAATCCCCGAGGTGAGCGCACAGCGGATACCGTAGCCGTCGCGAACGTTAAACGCCTTCAGCTCTTCACCATTATTGCCCATGTAAATCAGGCCGTCGGAGAGAACCCCATCCACATCGAGGATGAGCAGACGAATGTTTTCCGCCTTTGCCATCATCTGCGTACTGACCGGACCATAACAGGTTGCAAGGGATGCACCCGCATTACTCATTGTCTTATCCTTCATTACACTACGCCTGCGCGCAGCAGATCATGCATATGTACCACACCCAGCAACTGGTCGCCATCGGCAACCATAACGGAGGTGATATGGCGGGACTGCATCAGGTTCAGCACATCCACGGCCAGCGTACCCGGACGCACGCGGATACCGCCCGGCGTCATCACGTCGGCAATGCCGAGCGTGCGGACATCGACACCCATGTCGAACACGCGACGCAGGTCGCCATCGGTGAAGATCCCCTGAATTTTCATCAGATCGTCGCACACGACCGTCATCCCCAGATTCTTGCGGGTGATTTCCAGCAGCGCATCACGCAGGGAGGCTTCTTTACTGACGTGAGGGATCTCATCCCCGGTGTGCATAATATCGTTTACCCGCAGCAGGAGCTTGCGCCCCAGCGCGCCGCCCGGGTGGGAAAGCGCGAAATCTTCCGGCGTAAAGCCACGGGCTTCAAGCAGCGCCACGGCAAGCGCATCGCCCATGACCAGTGCAGCGGTGGTGCTGGAGGTCGGCGCCAGACCGAGCGGACAGGCCTCCTTGGGAACCTTCACGCACAGGTGAATATCGGCTGCACGCGCCATGCTGCTTTCCGGACGGCTGGTCATGCAAATCAGCGGCACCTGCAGTCGCTTCAGAACCGGGATGAGCGCCAGGATTTCATTGGACTCACCGGAGTTGGAGAGCGCGATGACGATATCCTGCGGCGTGACCATACCCAGGTCCCCGTGCGCGGCTTCCCCCGGGTGGACAAAGAAGGAGGAGGTGCCGGTACTGGCAAAGGTTGCCGCCATTTTGCGTCCAATGTGGCCGGACTTGCCCATCCCCATCACCACGACTTTGCCGGCGCAGTAGAATATCTTCTCACATGCCAGACTAAAATCCTGATTAATGTACTGATCTAACTGCGCCAGACCTTCACGTTCAATCTCCAGAACGTCTTTGCCTGCTTTCTGAAAGTCAAAACCCGGCTGCAATTCTATTTGCGACATAATGCGTTTCCGTTTACCCAGAGAGAAGAGGCGAGAGCCAGTACAGCATCGCCATCCATACGATAAATCCACCCGTCAGCAGCGCGCCTGCGCCTTTGCCGATCTGTCGTTGCCGCCGCCAGCAGAGCAGGGCAAAAATTACGCTGACCAGCAACATCACGCCGTAATCACGTGAGAACGCCAGAGGATTAAAGGGCCCTGGCGAAATCAGGGCCGGCAGGCCCATCACAATGGCGATATTAAAAATGTTAGAACCGATGATATTACCAATGGCAATGTCATCCTCACCTTTACGTGCCCCCGCAATGGCGGTGGCCAGCTCCGGCAGGCTGGTGCCGATGGCAATCACCGTCAGGCCTATAGTCAGCTCGCTGATGGCAAAATAGTTCGCCAGCACCGTCGCGTTATCCACGACCATGCGCGTTGCCATCGGCATGATGATCAGTGCGACGCCCAGCCAGAGCAGAGCAACAGGCAGCGTGCCTTCTCGCGGAAGCTCGGCGACCTGCTCGCGCGTGAGGCTATCCTGACCCTGCTTTTCAGCCAGACGGGCGATCTTAACACTATACAGCAGCCAAATAACGGCCAGCGCCAGCAGGAAAATGCCGTCGCTGTAGCTCAGTACGCCATCGTAAAATACGCACCCTGCCAGCAGGCTTACGAGTAACATTAGCGGCAATTCACGGCGCAGAACATCAGAATGCACGCGAAAAGGATGGAGCAGCGCGGCCAGGCCTAAAATCAATAAAATATTGACGATGTTAGAGCCAATGGCGGTGCCGACTGCCAGGTCTACCTGACCATGCAGCGAGGCAGAGACAGAGACGATGATTTCAGGAAGCGACGTTCCTACGCTGACCACGGTCATCCCGATGACAACAGGCGGTACGCCACACAGGCGACACAGGATAGATGCAGCAAACACTAAACGGTCAGCACTGTAGACCACCAACAGTAAACCAATTATTAACAGTGCTGTTGCTAAAAGCATCAAAAGTCCTTTCTTCAGGTATACTCGTCGGTCCATTGCTCGGGAATGGCTGGACTGCATACAGTCTGAGGCGTAACGAATTCCTAATTTTGACTTTATGCGCCGGAAAAGTAAAACAAATGCCAGCTTTCGCTAACCTCTACGGTTATTATTCTGTAAAAATGCGGAGTTTAGGGCTGATTCAGGCTACATGCCTTAACGTGAGCAGGATAAGAAAGGAACCATAAATGAGCCAAACCATGGCGAATTTAGTCGATGTCCGCGGGGTGAGTTTTTCTCGCGCCAACAGATTGATATTTGATGATATTTCGTTGACCGTGCCGCGTGGCAAAATTACTGCCATCATGGGGCCGTCCGGGATCGGTAAAACGACCCTGCTCCGCCTTATCGGTGGGCAGATCCCACCGGATAGCGGTGAAATCCTCTTTGATGGCGAAAACATCCCGGAGATGTCGCGCTCGCGCCTGTATACTGTTCGCAAACGCATGAGCATGCTCTTTCAGTCGGGGGCTTTGTTCACCGACATGAACGTCTTTGATAACGTTGCCTATCCGCTGCGCGAGCATACCAGCCTGCCGCCTGCGCTGCTGAAAAGCACGGTGATGATGAAGCTAGAAGCCGTCGGGCTGCGGGGCGCCGCGAAGCTGATGCCTTCGGAGCTGTCCGGCGGGATGGCGCGTCGTGCCGCGCTGGCGCGAGCCATCGCATTAGAACCTGATTTAATCATGTTCGACGAACCGTTTGTCGGGCAGGATCCCATCACGATGGGCGTGCTGGTGAAGCTCATCTCTGAGCTGAACAGCGCGCTTGGCGTCACCTGCATTGTGGTGTCTCACGATGTACCTGAAGTGTTGAGCATTGCCGATTACGCCTACATCGTAGCGGACAAAAAGATCGTCGCACACGGTAGCGCCCAGGCGCTGCAGGAAAATTGCGATCCGCGCGTGCGGCAGTTCCTCGACGGTATTGCCGATGGCCCTGTGCCGTTCCGCTATCCGGCGGGCGACTATCGTGACGATTTACTGGGAATAGGGAGTTAAGCCACTCATGCTGTTAAATGCGTTGGCCGCTCTCGGACACCGTGGCATAAAAACCATCAGGACGTTCGGGCGTGCCGGATTAATGTTATTCAACGCGCTGGTCGGCAAGCCGGAATTCCGTAAGCACGCGCCGCTATTGGTGCGTCAGCTTTATAACGTCGGCGTGCTGTCGATGCTCATCATCATTGTCTCCGGTCTGTTTATCGGTATGGTGCTGGGTCTGCAGGGCTACCTGGTGCTGACAACCTACAGTGCGGAAACCAGCCTCGGGATGCTGGTGGCGCTCTCGCTGCTGCGTGAACTGGGGCCCGTTGTGGCGGCGCTGCTTTTCGCCGGGCGCGCGGGGTCGGCCTTAACGGCTGAAATTGGCCTGATGCGCGCGACCGAGCAGCTCTCCAGCATGGAGATGATGGCGGTCGATCCGCTGCGTCGCGTGATCTCGCCGCGTTTCTGGGCCGGGGTCATCTCTTTACCGCTGCTGACGATTCTGTTTGTCGCCGTGGGGATCTGGGGCGGTTCGCTGGTTGGCGTGCACTGGAAAGGCATTGATGCCGGTTTCTTCTGGTCTGCCATGCAGGACGCCATTGATCTGCGAATGGATCTGATTAACTGCCTGATTAAGAGCGTGGTATTTGCCATTACGGTCACCTGGATTGCATTGTTCAATGGTTACGATGCCATCCCGACGTCGGCGGGCATTAGCCGCGCAACTACACGTACTGTCGTTCATTCGTCGCTGGCCGTACTGGGTCTGGATTTTGTGCTCACCGCACTGATGTTTGGGAATTGAGTTCATGCAAACGAGAAAAAATGAAATTTGGGTCGGTGTATTCCTGCTGCTGGCGCTGCTGGCCGCGCTGTTTATCTGCCTGAGAGCGGCGGATATTACGTCTGTGCGCACCGAGCCGACGTATCGCATCTATGCCACCTTCGATAACATCGGCGGGCTGAAGGCGCGTTCACCGGTCCGTATTGGCGGCGTGGTGATCGGACGCGTATCTGACATTACGCTGGATGAGAAGACCTATCTGCCACGTGTCGCGATGGATATCGAAGAGCGTTACAACCACATTCCGGACACCAGCTCCCTTTCTATCCGGACTTCCGGTCTGCTGGGCGAACAATATCTGGCGCTTAACGTCGGTTTTGAAGACCCCGAGCTGGGAACGACTATCCTTAAGGACGGGAGCGTGATCCAGGACACCAAGTCCGCCATGGTACTGGAAGATATGATTGGTCAGTTCCTTTACAACAGTAAAGGGGATGATAAAAAGTCTGACAATGCCCCTGCGCAGAGTGAAGACCATACCAATGCTGCGCCGACCCCAGGTGCTGCGAATTAATATCAGGAGAAGTCATTCATGTTTAAACGACTGTTAATGGTTGCCATGCTGGTTATTGCCCCTCTCACCGCGGTGCACGCGGCGGATCAGAGTAACCCGTACAAACTGATGGACGAAGCCGCGAAGAAAACCTTCGATCGTCTTAAAAACGAGCAGCCTAAGATTCGTGCTAATCCTGATTACCTGCGTGACGTGGTTGACCAGGAGCTGCTGCCGTACGTGCAGATCAAATATGCGGGAGCCCTGGTGCTGGGCCGCTATTACAAAGACGCAACCCCGGCGCAGCGTGAGGTCTATTTTGCCGCTTTCCGTGAATACCTGAAGCAGGCGTATGGTCAGGCGCTGGCGATGTACCACGGTCAGACCTATCAGATCGCCCCGGAGCAGCCGCTGGGTGATGCGACCATCGTCCCTATTCGCGTAACGATCAACGATCCTAACGGTCGTCCGCCGGTGCGTCTGGATTTCCAGTGGCGTAAAAACAGCCAGACCGGCCACTGGCAGGCGTATGACATGATCGCCGAAGGCGTAAGCATGATCACCACCAAACAGAACGAGTGGAGCGACCTGCTGCGCACCAAGGGGATTGATGGCCTGACCGCGCAGCTGCAGTCCATCGCTCGTCAGAAAATTAGTCTGGACGAGAAGAAGTAATGTCACAGCAACTCAGCTGGTCGCGTGAAGGCGAGACATTAAAGCTGTCCGGTGAGCTGGATCAGGATCTGCTGAACCCCTTATGGGATAAACGCCATGAGGCCATGCAGGGCGTGACGGTTATTGACTTAACCGACGTCACGCGGGTAGATACGGCAGGCGTTGCACTGCTTGCCCATCTGGTTGCGGTAGGGAAAAAGCAGGGGGCGAGCGTCACGCTTCGCGGCGCGAGCGAGAATGTCGTGACCCTTGCGCAGCTCTACAATCTCCCTCAGGACGTACTGCCTCGTTAATATTTTCAGTGCGTTACTTCCGAAAGCCCTGACTGTTTCATCGTCGGGGCTTTTTGCTTGTTTAAGACGACGCCACTTTGCTCTAAGATGTTGGGCTTGTTTTCACTATCAGATGATTAAGAGCCCATGGAAAATCATGAAATCCAGACAGTGCTGATGAATGCACTCTCCCTTCAGGAAGCCCACGTCACAGGCGATGGCAGTCACTTCCAGGTTATTGCTGTGGGTGAGATGTTCGACGGTATGAGCCGTGTGAAGAAACAGCAGGCTGTGTACGCGCCGCTGATGGAATATATTGCGGATAACCGCATCCACGCCCTGTCGATTAAAGCGTTCACCCCGCAAGAGTGGGCACGCGATCGCAAACTAAACGGTTTTTGAGCTGAGGGCGACAGGCCCGCAGCACGGTTGAATTTATAAGAGAGCACACCATGGATAAATTTCGTGTACAGGGGCCAACGCGTCTCCAGGGCGAAGTCACAATTTCTGGCGCGAAAAACGCCGCGCTGCCCATCCTCTTTGCTGCACTGCTCGCGGAAGAGCCGGTAGAGATTCAGAACGTACCGAAGCTGAAAGATATCGACACCACCATGAAGCTGCTCACCCAGTTGGGCACGAAAGTCGAGCGTAACGGTTCCGTCTGGATCGACGCCAGCAAGGTGAATAACTTCTCTGCCCCTTACGATCTGGTGAAAACCATGCGTGCTTCCATCTGGGCGCTTGGCCCGCTGGTGGCGCGTTTCGGTCAGGGTCAGGTTTCGCTGCCGGGCGGTTGCGCTATCGGTGCGCGTCCGGTTGACCTGCACATCTTTGGCCTGGAAAAACTGGGCGCAGAGATCAAGCTGGAAGAAGGCTACGTTAAAGCGTCCGTCAATGGTCGTCTGAAAGGCGCGCACATTGTTATGGACAAAGTGAGCGTGGGCGCAACGGTGACCATTATGTCTGCGGCAACGCTGGCAGAAGGGACCACGATCATCGAAAACGCCGCGCGTGAACCGGAGATTGTGGATACTGCCAACTTCCTCGTGGCGCTGGGTGCGAAGATCTCCGGTCAGGGTACCGACCGCATCACCATCGAAGGCGTTGAGCGTCTGGGCGGGGGTGTCTATCGCGTACTGCCGGACCGTATCGAAACCGGTACCTTCCTGATCGCTGCTGCGATCTCTGGCGGGAAAATTGTTTGTCGCAACGCGCAGCCAGATACCCTGGATGCAGTGCTGGCGAAACTGCGCGATGCGGGTGCGGATATCGAAATCGGTGAAGACTGGATCAGCCTTGATATGCATGGACAGCGTCCAAAAGCGGTCAATGTGCGTACGGCACCGCATCCGGCGTTCCCAACTGACATGCAGGCACAGTTCACCTTGTTGAACCTGGTCGCCGAAGGGACCGGCTTTATCACGGAAACCATTTTCGAGAACCGCTTTATGCACGTACCGGAGCTGATCCGTATGGGGGCACGTGCCGAGATCGAAAGTAATACTGTGATTTGCCACGGCGTTGAGAAACTGTCCGGTGCTCAGGTGATGGCAACCGATCTGCGTGCGTCTGCCAGCCTGGTGTTGGCGGGCTGTATCGCAGAAGGCACAACGATCGTGGATCGTATTTATCACATCGATCGTGGTTATGAGCGTATCGAAGATAAACTGCGCGCGCTGGGTGCCAATATCGAGCGTGTGAAGGGCGAGTAATCGTTCCGGCAGCCCCCTGCCAGAAATGACCGGGGGGTTGCTGTTCCTGTCAAAAAAACCTTATTCCTGCGATTCTTTTTTTACTTTTCTCTGGCGAATCATGCGCGATCTGTCGATAAATTCATGGGTGACAGGATCGTGGTAGCGCGAAGGCCAAATCACCCACGGATGCGTGTCCAGCGCCGTTGCGATAATTAATTCTCCTTTTGGCCAGGGGCGGGTGAGGGCGTTTGCCAGAGTTGAAGAACTCAGTCCATGGCGGCGGGACTCTGCTGCCAGTGAAGTGCCTTTTTTGCGCAGTGCGGCAATAATATCAGCCGTGTGCCAGTCGATAAATTTCGTATCCATAACGCCGTCCTTAAGTTCGGATTCACCTACGCCGTTTCTTCTGAAACGACGGGTTTACTATACCCATTTCGAACTCTTGTTCTAAAAAGTTCGCGTTACTTGAAGGAATATTCAGAATAAGACATGGCTTTATTCATGCGGTCTCTAAACCGATGAATTTACATGAACGCGGAATTTACTGGTGTGTACTGGAATCTCCCCGCCAGGTTCGCGGGGAGAAAAAGGGAGATTAACGGTCGCGCTGAACGGCGATGTGGGCAAGGCCAATCAGTGCTTCGCGCCATGGGCTGTCTGGAATGACCTGAAGGGCCTCGATGGCCTTGTCGGCTTCTTCTTCTGCACGCTGACGCGTCCATTCCAGCGATCCGCAGATTGCCATGGTTTCCAGTACAGGTTCCAGAAGATGGCGGCCATTTCCCTGCTCAATCGCTTCACGGATCATCTTCGCCTGGTCGGCCGTTCCGTTACGCATGGCGTGGAGCAGCGGCAGGGTCGGTTTGCCTTCGTTCAGGTCATCGCCAACGTTTTTGCCGAGCGTCTCGCCGTCCGCACTGTAGTCCAGCAGATCGTCAATCAGCTGGAAGGCTGTGCCCAGATAGCGGCCATAGTCCTGCAGGCCTTTTTCCTGCGCTTCGGTACAGCCCGCCAAAATACCGGAACACTGGGCCGCCGCTTCAAACAGGCGCGCGGTTTTGCTGTAGATGACGCGCATGTAGTTTTCTTCAGTGATGTCCGGGTCGTTGACGTTCATCAGCTGCAGCACTTCGCCTTCAGCGATGACGTTAACGGCTTCGGACATCACTTCCAGCACTTTCAGGGAACCCAGGCTGGTCATCATCTGGAAGGCGCGGGTATAGATAAAATCTCCCACCAGGACGCTGGCTGCGTTCCCGAAAGCGGCGTTAGCCGTAGCTTTGCCACGACGCATATCCGATTCATCCACCACATCGTCGTGCAGAAGCGTCGCCGTGTGGATAAATTCGATGAGCGCGGCGATAGTGATGTGGGCATTTCCCTGATAGCCAACGGCTCTGGCAGCCAGAATAGCAATCATCGGACGAATGCGTTTACCGCCGCCGCTGACAATGTAATAGCCCAACTGATTGATCAGCTGAACGTCAGAGTTGAGTTGCTCCAGGATTGCTGCATTCACACCCGCCATATCTTGCGCGGTTAACTCGTTGATTTTTTCTAAATTCATCGCAAAAGCCGGGCTTTTTATCCTGTTGATCCCATCTTCAATGGGGTAACGAAGGGTTTCGGTTTATCAATACTAGTGCTGATTGTACTGAAAAAACGGCTCAGATAAACGTTACCGTACGTGTTGTGTTTTTTTTCTTCATGTATTGACGGTAGCACTTGTCAAAGGCTCGCGTTTTGCGTAATATTCGCGCCCTATTGTGAATATTTATAGCGCACTCTGATTCATACGAGGACGTGCGCGGAAGCGGAGTTTATATGTACGCGGTTTTCCAAAGTGGTGGTAAACAACACCGAGTAAGCGAAGGTCAGACCGTTCGCCTGGAAAAGCTGGACATCGCAACTGGCGAATCTGTTGAGTTCGCAGAAGTTCTGATGATCGCAAACGGTGAAGAAGTCAAAATCGGCGTTCCTTTCGTTGATGGCGGCGTTATCAAAGCTGAAGTTGTTGCACACGGTCGTGGCGAGAAAGTTAAAATCGTTAAGTTTCGTCGTCGTAAGCACTACCGTAAGCAGCAGGGCCACCGTCAGTGGTTCACTGATGTGAAAATTACTGGCATCAGCGCCTAAGACCTGAGGAGAGATTTAAATGGCACATAAAAAGGCTGGCGGCTCCACACGTAACGGTCGCGATTCAGAAGCTAAACGCCTGGGCGTTAAGCGTTTCGGTGGCGAATCCGTTCTGGCGGGTAGCATCATCGTTCGTCAACGTGGTACCAAATTCCACGCTGGCAACAACGTAGGTTGCGGTCGTGACCACACTCTGTTTGCTAAAGCAGACGGTAAAGTGAAATTTGAAGTTAAAGGCCCGAACAACCGTAAATACATCAGCATCGTTGCTGAGTAAGGTTTTCTCGGTCCGGTAACGGATTAAAGCCCCGCACCCTGTTGCGGGGCTTTTTACATTGGAAACCCGGTAATTTTTTCTGTAGGGAAAACGGGCATGAAGCAGCAGGCCGGCATAGGAATTCTTTTGGCGCTCACAACCGCAATGTGCTGGGGTGCGCTGCCAATTGCAATGAAGCAGGTACTGGAAGTGATGGAGCCGCCTACGGTGGTCTTTTATCGCTTTCTGATGGCAAGCATCGGCCTCGGGGCGATTCTGGCCATCAAAGGTAAGCTTCCACCCTTGCGGCTCTTCCGTAAACCGCGCTGGCTGGTATTGCTGGCTATCGCGACGGGCGGTCTGTTCGGTAACTTCATCCTGTTCAGCTCTTCCCTGCAATATCTCAGCCCCACGGCGTCGCAGGTGATTGGTCAGCTTTCGCCGGTGGGCATGATGGTCGCCAGCGTCTTTATCCTCAAGGAGAAGATGCGCGGTACGCAGATTATCGGGGCGAGCATGCTGTTGTGCGGTCTGGTGATGTTCTTCAACACCAGTCTGATCGAGATTTTTACCCGCCTGACGGATTACACCTGGGGTGTCATTTTCGGTGTGGGGGCAGCAACGGTCTGGGTGAGCTATGGCGTCGCGCAAAAGGTGTTATTGCGTCGGCTTGCCTCACAGCAGATCCTCTTTTTGCTGTACACTTTGTGTACAATAGCATTGCTGCCATTAGCGAAGCCGGGCGTGATTACCCAGCTTAGCGACTGGCAACTGGCGTGCCTCATTTTTTGTGGGCTGAACACGCTGGTCGGTTATGGCGCGCTGGCCGAAGCGATGGCGCGCTGGCAGGCAGCACAGGTAAGCGCGTTGATCACGCTTACCCCGCTGTTTACGCTGTTATTTTCAGATTTGTTATCAATGGCCTGGCCCGATGTCTTCGTCAGACCGATGCTCAACCTGTTGGGTTATCTCGGTGCGTTTGTCGTGGTTGCGGGCGCGATGTATTCCGCCATTGGTCATCGTCTTTGGGGACGTTGGCGCAAAAATGAAGCGGTTGTAGTAGTCCCCCGCTCAGGCGAATGAGTTACGGAGAGTAAAATGAAGTTTGTTGATGAAGCGACGATCCTGGTCGTGGCTGGTGATGGCGGCAACGGTTGCGTGAGCTTCCGCCGTGAAAAGTATATCCCTCGTGGCGGTCCTGATGGCGGCGACGGTGGGGATGGTGGTGACGTGTGGCTGGAGGCGGATGAGAACCTCAACACGCTGATCGACTACCGTTTCGAAAAATCCTTCCGCGCTGAACGTGGCCAGAACGGCCAGAGCCGTGACTGTACCGGGAAACGCGGTAAAGACGTCACCATTAAAGTTCCGGTCGGTACGCGTGTGATTGACCAGGGGACGGGTGAAACCATGGGCGACATGACCAAACACGGTCAGCGCCTGATGGTGGCGAAAGGCGGCTGGCACGGTCTGGGTAACAGCCGTTTCAAATCTTCCGTTAACCGTACGCCGCGTCAGAAAACGATGGGTACGCCGGGCGATAAGCGCGACCTGCAGCTGGAACTGATGCTTCTGGCTGACGTGGGCATGCTGGGTATGCCAAACGCAGGTAAATCGACGTTTATTCGCGCGGTTTCTGCGGCGAAGCCAAAAGTGGCTGACTATCCGTTTACCACGCTGGTACCAAGCCTGGGCGTTGTCCGTATGGATAACGAGAAGAGCTTCGTGGTCGCCGATATTCCGGGCCTGATTGAAGGCGCCGCGGAAGGGGCGGGTCTGGGCATTCGCTTCCTGAAACACCTTGAGCGCTGCCGCGTGCTGCTGCACCTCATTGATATCGATCCTATCGACGGTTCCGATCCGGTTGAAAACGCCCGCATCATCGTTGGCGAACTGGAGAAATACAGCGAGAAACTGGCGAACAAACCACGCTGGCTGGTCTTCAACAAGATCGACCTGATGGACAAAGCCGAAGCGGAAGCAAAAGCGAAAGCCATTGCTGAAGCGATGGGTTGGGAAGATAAATACTACCTGATCTCTGCGGCAAGCCAGGTTGGCGTGAAAGATCTGTGCTGGGATGTGATGACCTTCATCATTGAGAACCCAATTGTTCAGGCGGAAGAAGTCAAACAGCCTGAAAAAGTCGAATTCATGTGGGATGACTACCACCGCCAGCAGCTCGAAGAGCTGGAAGCGGAAGAAGACGATGAAGACTGGGATGATGACTGGGATGAAGACGACGAAGAAGGCGTCGAGTTCATCTACAAGCACTAATTGCTGTTCAAAGCCCCCGTTATGGGGGCTTTTTTTATTCCAGCGTTGCGGGCAGCCAGCAGCTGGCGATTAAGCCACCTTCAGCGCCATTCTCAAGCGTTAGCCTGCCGTGGTGGAGCTGGAGGATGCGCTGCACGATGCTCAGGCCCAGCCCACTGCCTCCGTAGCGCTGGTCAAGACGGCGGAATGGCTCGGTAATTGACTGTCGGTGCGCTTCATCAATTCCAGGACCCTGATCGATAACGCTAATCTGCGTCCCGCCGTCGACCTCGGTTAATGTCACTGTAATCGTTGTCCCTGACGGGCTGTAGCGCCCGGCATTCTCCAGCAGGTTGCGCAGCATGAGGCGCAGGAGAACGGCGTCTCCCTGAACCGTGAGCGCGCTTTTAGCGGGCCAAACCACCGTATGCTCTTTGGCTTCATGCCCCAGGCCGAGAGGTTCAATGATATTTTCCGTCCAGTTCACGGTTTCGTAGTGTCCGCTCGCCATGGCCTGTCCGGCCCGGGCCAGCATCAGCAGCTGTTCGACGGTATGCATGAGCTGATCGATACGGCTAATCAGCGTGGCGGCCTGTGGCGCACCTGACTGCGACATCAGCTCCAGATGGAGCCGTATGCCAGCAAGAGGCGTTCTCAGCTCGTGAGCAGCGTCTGCAGTGAAGAGACGTTCCTGCTTAATGGTGCTATCCAGCCGGGCCAGCAGCTGGTTCAGGGAGGTCGTCACCGCGCCAATTTCTTCCATGTCGGAAAACATGGGAAGCGGGGTTAAGTTATCGGCTGAACGGTTAGCGAGGCTGGCGCGGAGTTTATTCAGCGGCCGGGTTATCCAGGTGACCGCCCAGAAAGAGAAGAGCAGGGTAAAGCCAACCATCACCAGGGAAGGGACCAGCAGCGAGGCAATCGCTTCGCGTATCTCTTTCTCAACGTGATTATTGCGCGCTTTCGCTGACAGCGTTTCGTTGACCAGAAAACCAATCTGTTCACGGCTTTCATGCCATAGCCAGATGACGCTTATCAGCTGGAAAAACAGGAGAATGACCGCCAGCAGTACCATCAGACGCCGACGCATGCTGTTCATTTCTGGCTCTCCAGACGATAGCCGACGCCGCGAACGGTTTTGATCCTGTCTTTGCCGAGCTTACGCCTCAGATTATGGATGTGGACCTCAAGGGTATTTGACCCGGGATCGTCCTGCCAGGAGTAGATATCCTGCTGGAGCGTTTCTCTGTGTACCGTTTGCCCGCTGCGCATGATCAGACGCGTAAGCAAGGCGAACTCTTTTGGCGTGACCTCTACGGCCTGATCCTGTTGCAGCACCTGCTGGGTTTGCAAATTCAGCGTAATGTCGCCGTCGGTCAGTAAGTTATCACTATGGCCCTGATAACGGCGAATCAACGCTCGCACCCGTGCCTGCAGCTCCGCGAGCGCGAAAGGCTTCACCAGATAATCATCTGCGCCTGCATCGAGGCCGGTGATACGATCTTCAATGGCATCACGTGCCGTCAGGATCAGGACGGGATTGTTGATGCCGCGACGTCGCCACTGGCTGAGCAGCGTGGCGCCGTCTTTATCCGGCAAGCCCAAATCGAGGATCACCAGGCTGTATTCGCCGCTCTGGATCAGGGCATCCGCCTCTGCTGCGGTGCCTGCACAGTCGAGAGCATACCCTTCATTGGCCAGCCCCAGCGCCAGCCCTTCCTGCAATAACAGATCGTCTTCAACTATAAGTAGTTTCATCGCTAGTTATTCTGGTAGATGTCCTTATAAAGCCTGCTTTCGAAGCGAACCAGCGGAATACGACGATTGCGCTGATCGGTCGGTTCGACGGCATAGCCGGAAAGATACTGCACGAATGCCATGCGCTGTCCGCTGGCGGTAGTGATGAAGCCTGCAAGGTTGTAAACCCCCTGCAGTGAGCCTGTTTTCGCGGAGACTTTGCCATCCACGCCGGCAGCGTGAAGCCCCGCACGGTACTGCAGTGAACCGTCATGTCCGGCCAGCGGCAGCATTGAAATAAAGTTTAGCTCAGTGTCATGCTGTGCAATGTACTGAAGCACCTGCATCATCGTGGCCGGAGAGATCAAATTATGGCGCGACAGGCCGGAGCCATCGACGGCGATGGTATTACCCAGGTCAATCCCCGCCTGCTGGCGCAGAATCTGACGCACCGCGTCTGAGCCCGCGCGCCAGGTTCCCGGCACGCCGAAACGGGCGTGGCCAATCATGCGGAACACCGTATCGGCAATCATATTGTCCGACTTTTTCAGCATAATTCGCAGTAAATCGTGCAGCGGCGCAGACTGTTTGCTCGCGATGACCGTGCCGGGCTGGTTGACCTGCGTCTGACGAAGCAGGGTGCCGGAATAGGTTATTCCCGCTTGTTTCAGCTCATCTTTCAGAATGGCGCCTGCATAGCTTGCGCCATCCTGTATCGCAAAGGCCAGCGGCAGCGGATCGGCGCGCTGCGTCAGGCAGCCGGTGAGCGTGAAGCGGTTAAGGTCGCCTGGCACCACATCCAGTTCGCAATACTGGGCATCGGGGGAACCCTTGGCCAGCGTGCGAACCTGGCTAAACATGGTGACCGGGTAGTAGGACGCGATGCGGATAAACGCTAAGTCATCCGGCTTTGGCGCACTGTAAAGCGAAACCGAGAAGCAGTTGCGGTCAACAATCGCGGCGGCGGGCGGGGCGCTAAAACACTGCGTCATGTCGTTCCACGGCCAGCCCGGGGCTTTGTCGTGGCTGGCAAAGATGGACGTGTCGATCAGTACATTGCCGTCAATTTTTTGCACGCCGGTTTTTTTCAGTACCGCGACCATATTGCGGATATCCTGGCGTTTAAAGGTTGGATCGCCGCCAAAACGGGCGATAAGATCGCCTTTCAGTTCGCCACCCTCAACGTTACCTTTGGTTTCAAGGGTGGTCGTAAAACGGAAGTCAGGCCCGAGCTGGAGCAGAGCGGCGAGGGCGGTGATCACCTTTTGGGTACTGGCAGGCAGCGCCATCTGTTGACTGTGATAGTCAATCTCGGGAGCCTGTGCGCCAACCTTCTGCACCATCAGGGCGAGGTTCGCGCCTGCGGGAAGCTGATTAATGTACTCATCAACATTCGCGGCCTGGGCGGTGAACGTTATACTGGTAGTCAATCCGATGATAAAACTGGAAAATCGCATAATCTCGCGCTAACAACCCGAAAACAAACCGTCATACTACGGTGCATGGCACTGCAAAGTAAACGATGACCCATAGTGAACTTCGCGGTAAAATGCGTATCAAATTGAAAAATTGCTGCTGACCTGGGGCGTTGCTCCCGGGTCGGTTTTCTTTTTGCTTCTGGCCTGTTCAGGTGGGCTGGAGCAGGGAACACTGCTCCCAACAGGAATGTTTAAGAGGTATAACAAATGCAAGCTATTCCGATGACCTTACGTGGTGCCGAAAAACTGCGCGAAGAGCTGGATTTTCTGAAATCCGTACGTCGCCCTGAAATCATCGCCGCTATCGCGGAAGCCCGTGAGCATGGCGACCTGAAAGAGAACGCTGAATACCACGCCGCGCGTGAGCAGCAGGGCTTCTGTGAAGGGCGTATTAAAGATATCGAAGCAAAACTGTCCAATGCACAGGTTATCGATATCACCAAAATGCCGAATAATGGCCGTGTGATTTTTGGTTCAACCGTTACCGTGCTGAACCTGGACAACGACGAAGAGCAGACCTATCGCATCGTGGGTGATGATGAAGCTGACTTCAAACAGAACCTGATTTCGGTGAACTCACCGATTGCTCGCGGCCTGATTGGCAAAGAGCAGGACGATGTTGTCACCATCCGCACCCCTGGTGGTGAAGTGGAATACGAAATTATTAAGGTTGAATACCTGTAATTCGCTTCTCTACTAAGATGTTGATACATTGTAAAGAAAAGAAAAAGGCCGCGTAGCGGCCTTTTATCAACTCAAGGAGCATGGCATTTTGCTCGCCTGCTGACAGAAATCCCTCGTTTCACACAGAAAATGTGTTTAATTCAGGATATCCTTAACGTGGCAGCGAGATTTTACGCTCTTTAGATGGGCGGTAGAGCACCAGCGTTTTACCGATGACCTGTACATTACAGGCGCCGGTTTCGCGCACGATGGCTTCCACGATCAGGTTTTTAGTGTCTCTGTCTTCAGAGGCGATTTTCACCTTGATCAGCTCGTGGTGTTCCAGCGCTTGTTCAATCTCGGCAAGCACCCCTTCGGTCAAACCATTGTTGCCAAGCATCACTACAGGCTTGAGCGGATGTGCCAGACCTTTAAGGTGCTGTTTTTGTTTAGTACTCAGATTCATCGTATATTTTTGCTTACGTTGGGATTGAAAACGGTTCATTCTACCGCCATCTCCCTAATATCGCCAAATAGCTGCGTAGAAATTTACGTCACAGGCAAGTAACGATGAACCAGGACGGAAATGTTAAATGACAGGTAAAAAGCGTTCTGCCAGCTCCAGCCGCTGGCTTCAGGAACACTTTAGCGATAAATATGTTCAACAGGCACAGAAAAAGGGGTTGCGTTCCCGTGCCTGGTTTAAACTTGATGAAATACAGCAAAGTGACAAACTTTTTAAGCCGGGGATGACGGTTGTTGACCTCGGTGCGGCACCTGGCGGATGGTCCCAGTATGCGGTAACGCAGATCGGCGGAACGGGCCGAATCATCGCGTGCGATCTTTTACCAATGGATCCCATCGTCGGTGTCGACTTCCTTCAGGGCGACTTTCGTGATGAATTAGTGCTGAAAGCGTTACTTGATCGTGTAGGTGACAGTAAGGTCCAGGTTGTCATGTCAGATATGGCACCAAATATGTGCGGAACACCGGCGGTGGATATCCCCCGCGCCATGTATCTGGTGGAGCTAGCGTTAGAAATGTGTCGTGATGTACTAGCGCCTGGTGGTAGTTTTGTTGTGAAGGTGTTTCAGGGCGAAGGTTTCGAGGAGTATCTTAAGGAAATTCGCTCCCTGTTTGCGAAGGTCAAAGTTCGTAAGCCGGACTCTTCCCGGGCCCGTTCCCGTGAAGTGTATATTGTAGCGACCGGGCGAAAATGATAACCGGGAGATTTCAGACGAAAGTTTGAATGAAACTGGATATAGAGTATCCTGACGCTGTTTTTAACACAGTTGTAATATGAGGTTAATCCCTTGAGTGACATGGCGAAAAACCTAATACTCTGGCTGGTCATTGCCGTTGTGCTGATGTCAGTATTCCAGAGCTTTGGGCCCAGCGAGTCGAATGGCCGCAAGGTGGATTATTCTACCTTCCTGCAGGAGGTCAATCAGGACCAGGTTCGCGAAGCGCGTATCAACGGACGTGAGATCAACGTTACCAAGAAAGATAGTAACCGTTACACGACTTACATCCCGGTGAACGATCCTAAGCTGCTTGATAACCTTCTGACCAAAAACGTCAAAGTGGTAGGCGAGCCGCCAGAAGAACCAAGCCTGTTGGCTTCTATCTTCATTTCCTGGTTCCCGATGCTGCTGCTTATCGGCGTCTGGATCTTCTTTATGCGCCAGATGCAGGGCGGCGGTGGCAAAGGTGCCATGTCGTTCGGTAAGAGCAAGGCGCGTATGTTGACGGAAGATCAGATCAAGACCACTTTTGCGGACGTTGCCGGGTGTGACGAAGCGAAAGAAGAGGTCGGTGAACTGGTTGAATACCTGCGCGAGCCGAGCCGTTTCCAGAAGCTGGGCGGTAAAATCCCGAAAGGCGTGCTGATGGTTGGCCCTCCGGGTACCGGTAAAACCCTGCTGGCGAAAGCCATCGCGGGTGAAGCGAAGGTGCCGTTCTTTACTATTTCAGGTTCTGACTTCGTCGAAATGTTCGTGGGTGTTGGTGCATCTCGTGTGCGTGACATGTTCGAGCAGGCCAAGAAGGCAGCACCGTGCATTATCTTCATCGATGAAATCGACGCCGTAGGCCGCCAGCGTGGCGCAGGCCTGGGCGGTGGTCACGATGAACGTGAACAGACGCTGAACCAGATGCTGGTTGAGATGGACGGCTTCGAAGGTAACGAAGGTATCATCGTTATCGCGGCAACTAACCGTCCGGACGTACTTGACCCGGCGCTGCTGCGTCCAGGCCGTTTCGACCGTCAGGTTGTTGTCGGTCTGCCGGATGTTCGCGGTCGTGAACAGATTCTGAAAGTCCACATGCGTCGCGTACCGCTGGCGCCAGATATCGACGCGGCAATCATTGCGCGCGGTACTCCGGGCTTCTCCGGTGCGGATCTCGCTAACCTGGTCAACGAAGCTGCACTGTTTGCCGCTCGCGGTAACAAGCGCGTCGTGTCGATGGTGGAGTTCGAGAAAGCGAAAGATAAGATCATGATGGGTGCGGAACGTCGCTCCATGGTGATGACGGAAGCGCAGAAAGAGTCCACGGCTTACCACGAAGCGGGTCACGCGATTATCGGTCGCCTGGTGCCGGAACACGATCCGGTGCATAAAGTGACGATTATTCCGCGCGGTCGTGCGCTGGGTGTGACCTTCTTCCTGCCTGAAGGCGACGCGATCAGCGCCAGCCGTCAGAAGCTGGAAAGCCAGATCTCAACCCTGTACGGCGGTCGTCTGGCGGAAGAGATTATTTACGGTCCGGAACATGTTTCTACCGGTGCGTCGAACGACATTAAAGTGGCGACAAACCTGGCGCGTAACATGGTGACTCAGTGGGGCTTCTCCGACAAACTCGGTCCGCTGCTCTATGCAGAGGAAGAGGGCGAAGTGTTCCTGGGCCGCTCCGTGGCAAAAGCGAAACATATGTCCGATGAAACGGCTCGTATCATCGACCAGGAAGTGAAAGCGCTGATTGAACGTAACTACGGTCGCGCGCGTCAGATCCTGAATGACAACATGGACATTCTGCATTCCATGAAAGATGCGCTCATGAAATATGAGACCATCGATGCACCGCAGATTGACGACCTGATGGCGCGCCGCGAAGTACGTCCGCCAGCAGGCTGGGAAGACCCAGGCGCTTCCAATAACTCTGACAACAATGGCACCCCGCGTGCACCGCGTCCGGTTGATGAACCGCGTACGCCAAACCCGGGCAACACCATGTCAGAACAGTTGGGCGATAAGTAAGTCACTGCTGTTGAAGCGTTTGTTTGTACCTCAAACCCTGGAGCTTGCTCCGGGGTTTTTCATTTCTGTTTAACCATTTAGATATCAGGGATTTCGCCATGAAATTATTCGCTCAGGACTCGCATCTCGATCTTTCACATCCCCATGTGATGGGGATCCTGAATGTTACCCCTGACTCCTTCTCTGACGGCGGCACGCATAACACGCTTATCGAGGCGGTTAAGCATGCGAATTTAATGATTAATGCAGGTGCCACCATCATTGACGTTGGCGGCGAATCGACGCGTCCCGGTGCGGCGGACGTGTCTGTGGAAGAAGAGCTGGCGCGCGTGGTGCCGGTCGTTGAAGCAATCGCACAGCGGTTTGAAGTGTGGATCTCAGTAGATACCTCCAAACCGGAAGTGATCCGAGAAGTGGCGAAAGTGGGCGCTCACATTATCAATGATATTCGTTCACTTACCGAGCCGGGAGCGATTGAGGCGGCTGCGGAAACCGGGCTGCCGGTTTGCCTGATGCATATGCAGGGGCAACCGAAAACCATGCAGGACGCGCCGAAGTATGACGATGTCTTTGCCGACGTAAATCGCTTCTTTATTGAGCATATCGAACGTTGTGAACGTGCCGGTATCCCAAAAGAGAAATTGCTGCTCGACCCGGGGTTCGGTTTCGGTAAAAATCTCTCACACAACTATGCGCTGCTTGCGCGCTTATCGGAATTTCATCACTTTGGCCTGCCGCTGCTGGTGGGGATGTCGAGAAAGTCGATGATTGGCCAGTTGCTGAATGTAGGCCCGAGCGAACGCCTGAGCGGCAGCCTGGCCTGCGCGGTGATTGCGGCGATGCAGGGTGCGCACATCATTCGTGTCCATGACGTCAAAGAAACAGTAGAAGCCATGCGTGTGGTGGAAGCCACACTGGCAGCGAAGGAAAACAAACGCTATGAGTAATCGTAAATATTTTGGTACCGACGGTATCCGTGGGCGCGTAGGTGATGCTCCCATCACCCCTGATTTTGTCCTGAAGCTCGGCTGGGCTGCCGGCAAGGTTCTGGCGCGTCATGGCTCACGTAAAATTATCATCGGTAAAGACACCCGTATTTCCGGCTATATGCTGGAATCCGCGCTGGAAGCGGGGCTGGCGGCGGCTGGACTGTCCGCCTCTTTTACAGGCCCAATGCCAACGCCTGCGGTCGCGTATCTGACGCGCACCTTCCGTGCGGAAGCGGGGATTGTCATCTCGGCCTCTCACAACCCGTTCTACGACAACGGCATTAAATTCTTCTCTATTGATGGCACCAAGCTGCCGGATGAGGTGGAAGAAGCCATTGAAGCTGAAATGGAAAAAGAGATCACCTGTGTTGATTCCGCAGAGCTGGGTAAAGCGAACCGTATCGTTGATGCGGCGGGTCGCTATATCGAATTCTGTAAAGGCACCTTCCCGAATGAGCTGAGCCTGGCGCACCTCAAAATTGTGGTGGACTGCGCAAATGGCGCGACCTACCACATTGCCCCGAATGTCTTCCGCGAGCTCGGTGCGAAAGTGATCGCCATTGGCTGTGAGCCGGATGGTCTGAACATCAACGAGCAGGTCGGTGCGACGGACGTTCGTGCCCTGCAGGCGCGCGTTCTGGCAGAAAAAGCCGATCTGGGCATTGCGCTGGACGGCGACGGTGACCGCGTGATCATGGTTGATCACGAAGGTAACAAGGTCGACGGCGACCAGATCCTCTACATTATTGCGCGTGAAGGTCTGCGTCAGGGTCAGCTGCGCGGCGGTGCGGTCGGGACGCTGATGAGTAACATGGGCCTGGAACTGGCGCTGAAACAGCTCGGTATTCCGTTCGTTCGCGCGAAAGTGGGTGACCGCTATGTGCTGGAAAAATTGCAGGAGAAGGGCTGGCGTATCGGCGCTGAGAATTCAGGTCACGTGATCCTGCTCGACAAAACCACCACCGGTGACGGTATTGTGGCCGCGTTGCAGGTGGTTGCCGCCATGGCGCGCAACCATATGAGCCTGCACGATCTGTGCAGCGGCATGAAAATGTTCCCACAGATCCTCGTAAACGTACGTTTCACTGCCGGCAAAGGCGATCCGCTGGAAAATGAGAACGTGAAAGCGGTGATGGCTGACGTTGAAGCGGCCCTGGGCAGCCGTGGACGCGTGCTGCTGCGTAAGTCTGGTACTGAACCGCTGATCCGCGTGATGGTGGAAGGCGAAGACGAAGCGCAGGTAACCGAATTTGCGCACCGTATTGCGGATGCTGTTAAAGCTGCATAATCTTGCACGCTAAATGTTTAAAAAGGCGGCGTTTGCCGCCTTTGTTTTAAGCAATTAATGGCTTTTTGCTGTTTTTTTCCGCAGTTGATACAATGCGTCGAAAATGCCCTTGCGAAGGTGATTCGCTTTGGTTAGTATTCACACCCGCTTCAGTGGGAAACAGAAATCCTGCTAATTGGTCGAAGCATTGGTATGCGGCAAATCCGCAAGGAACAGGTTGATTATGTACGAAGCTCTTTTAGTTGTTTTCCTTATTGTAGCCATCGCTCTCGTAGCGCTGATTATGCTGCAGCAAGGTAAAGGCGCTGATATGGGAGCCTCCTTCGGAGCAGGCGCTTCCGGTACGCTGTTCGGTTCAAGTGGTTCTGCGAACTTCATGACCCGCACGACGGCGATTCTGGCGACGCTGTTCTTCATCATCAGTCTGGTGCTTGGCAATATCAACAGCAACAAGACCAGCAAAGGAAGCGAGTGGGAAAACCTGAGCGCGCCAGCAAAAACTGAGCAGACTCAGCCAGCTGCACCGGCTAAGCCAACCAGCGATATCCCGCAGTAAGTATTCCGTACCGAGGTGGTGGAATTGGTAGACACGCTACCTTGAGGTGGTAGTGCCCTAACGGGCTTGTGGGTTCGAGTCCCATCCTCGGTACCAATATTCCAGAAGAAAGACGTCGAAAGACGTCTTTTTTTTCGTCTGTAGCTTTTGCCGTTCGTAGGCCCGGTAAGCGCAGCGCCACCGGGCAAAATGGCGGGTGGCGCTGCGCTTACCCGCCCTACAAAAGCCGAACAAAAAGGCGCCCATTGGGCGCCTTTTGCATGTTTCATTATCGATTATTTCTTATCGCTGTGTTCCAGGTTTTCAACCTGCGGCAGGCCGTTACCTGAATTCGCAGAGAGCAGGCCATTCTCAACATAGTTGAACAGCTTCTCACGGGTATCGGTGATGTCCAGGTTACGCATGGTCAGCTGGCCAATACGATCGTCCGGTGAGAACACTGACTCACCTTTCTCCATGGTCAGACGCTCTGCTTTATAGGTCAGGTTATCAGACACGGTGTTCAGGATGGAGTAGTCGTTACCGCGACGCAGTTCCAGGGTCACTTCACCGGTAATTGCACTCGCCACCCAACGCTGAAGCGCATCACGCAGCATCAGCGCCTGCGGATCGAACCAGCGGCCCTGATACAGCAGTTTGCCCAGCTGACGGCCATGAGAGTGATACTGCTCAATGGTGTCTTCGTTGTGAATACCAGTCAGCAGACGCTCGTAAGCAATATGCAGCAGCGCCATTCCCGGAGCTTCATAGATGCCACGGCTTTTCGCTTCGATGATACGGTTTTCAATCTGATCGCTCATGCCCAGGCCGTGACGACCACCAATACGGTTAGCTTCCAGCATCAGCTCAACGTCATCAGAGAAGGTTTTGCCGTTCAGCGCAACCGGATGACCACGTTCGAAACGCACGGTCACTTCTTCTGCCGGGATCTTCACGTTCTCATCCCAGAACTTCACGCCCATGATTGGGTTAACGATCTTCACGCTGGAGTTCAGGAATTCCAGGTCTTTTGCTTCGTGCGTCGCACCCAGCATGTTGGAGTCGGTAGAGTAGGCTTTCTCGACGGACATCTTATAGTCAAAGCCGCAGGCGATCATAAACTCGGACATCTCATGACGACCACCCAGCTCGTCGATGAAGTCGGTATCCAGCCACGGTTTGTAGATCTGCAATTCGGCGTTGGTCAGCAGGCCATAACGATAGAAACGTTCAATATCGTTTCCTTTATAGGTGCTGCCGTCACCCCAGATGTTGACGCCGTCTTCTTTCATGGCGGCAACCAGCATGGTACCGGTGACCGCACGGCCCAGCGGGGTGGTGTTGAAATAGGTCAGGCCGCCGGTGGTGTTATGGAATGCACCACACTGAATCGCCGCGATACCTTCCGCGACCAGTTGCTTACGGCAGTCAATCAGGCGCGCGTTCTCTGCACCATACTCTTTCGCGCGACGAGGAATGGCATCATAGTCGTCCTCATCCGGCTGACCCAGGTTCGCAGTATAAGCATACGGAACCGCTCCCTTCTGGCGCATCCACAGCAGTGCAGCGCTGGTATCCAGGCCACCTGAGAAAGCGATGCCAATACGTTGTCCTACCGGAAGATGCTTGAGAATCGTCGTCATAGAATAAAACCCTGCTTGATTGACTGATTAGAGACCGCTTTCGCTCTCTTGTGCATTTTTATGCAAAATAAGTGAGTATTCATTTAATCATCTTTTGGCGAAGACCGGAAGAGACTCGTGCGTTTTTTGTAAAAATTTTGGTCTGATCGATCTGGCGGAAGTCGCCTTGACAGGTGGGGTCAACTATCAATATACTAAACGCCGATTTTACGTCCCGTCTTCGGTACCAAATCCCAGCATTATTTGCAAATTCTGTCCAAAACGCGTAGAATTTGCCACGTTTCAGGCGCGGGGTGGAGCAGCCTGGTAGCTCGTCGGGCTCATAACCCGAAGGTCGTCGGTTCAAATCCGGCCCCCGCAACCACTTTCCCATAAAGTTCTTTTTCAAATATACTGTGAAGACTTAGAGCCTTCGTAGCTGGATTTGAAAAAATTCTTTCGGAGAGTGCTCCAGGCCACAGTTGTGGCTATAGGGTTCAGTTATCTAAAGCCCCGATTTATCGGGGTTTTTTGTTATCTGACTACAGAATAACTGGGCTTTACGCCCTTTTTTTATGTCTTGGGGGTGGGCTTGTCCACATTAGAGCAAAAATTAACAGAGATGATTACTGCACCGGTCGAAGCACTGGGCTACGAACTGGTCGGCATCGAATTCGTTCGCGGCCGTACATCGACGCTGCGCATCTATATTGATAGTGAAGATGGCATCAATGTTGATGATTGTGCTGATGTCAGCCACCAGGTGAGTGCGGTTCTTGATGTTGAAGACCCAATTACCGTTGCGTACAACCTGGAAGTTTCCTCACCTGGCCTCGATCGCCCGATGTTCACGGCCGAGCACTATGTGCGCTTTACCGGTGAAGAAGTGGCTCTCGTTCTGCGTATGGCCGTACAGAACCGCCGTAAATGGCAGGGAATTATCAAAGCCGTTGATGGTGAAATGATCACGGTGACAGTCGAAGGCAAAGATGAAGTGTTCGCGCTGAGTAATATCCAGAAGGCGAACCTGGTTCCCCACTTTTAACAGTCTGGATTGAGGTGAAAAGCCCGCGATGAACAAAGAAATTTTGGCTGTTGTTGAAGCCGTCTCCAACGAGAAATCACTGCCGCGTGAGAAGATTTTTGAAGCGCTGGAAAGTGCACTGGCTACAGCAACCAAGAAAAAATACGAACAAGAGATCGATGTTCGCGTAGAAATCGATCGTAAAAGCGGTGACTTCGATACATTCCGTCGTTGGGTAATCGTTGAAGAAGTGACCCAGCCGACTAAAGAGATCACGCTGGAAGCCGCCCGTTTTGAAGACGAAAGTCTGAACGTGGGTGACTACGTTGAAGATCAGATTGAATCTGTGACCTTCGACCGTATCACCACCCAGACCGCTAAACAGGTTATCGTGCAGAAAGTGCGTGAAGCCGAGCGCGCGCTGGTTGTCGATCAGTTCCGCGATCAGGAAGGCGAAATCATCACCGGCGTGGTGAAGAAAGTGAACCGCGACAACATCTCTCTGGAGATCAAATCCGAAGGGTTGCCGGGTAACGCTGAAGCCGTGATCCTGCGTGAAGATATGCTGCCGCGTGAAAACTTCCGTCCGGGCGACCGTATTCGTGGTGTTCTGTACGCTGTGCGTCCAGAAGCTCGCGGTGCGCAGCTGTTCGTGACCCGTTCTAAACCAGAAATGCTGGTAGAACTGTTCCGTATCGAAGTACCGGAAATCGGTGAAGAAGTTATCGAAATTAAAGCGGCGGCTCGCGATCCGGGCTCCCGTGCGAAAATTGCGGTGAAAACCAACGACAAGCGTATCGACCCGGTCGGTGCTTGCGTCGGTATGCGCGGTGCGCGTGTCCAGGCAGTTTCTACTGAGCTGGGCGGCGAACGTATTGATATCGTTCTGTGGGATGACAACCCGGCGCAGTTCGTGATCAACGCAATGGCTCCGGCTGATGTGGCGTCTATCGTTGTTGACGAAGACAAACACACCATGGATATCGCTGTTGAAGCGGGCAACCTGGCGCAGGCAATCGGCCGTAACGGTCAGAACGTACGCCTGGCGTCACAGCTGAGCGGCTGGGAACTCAACGTCATGACCGTTGATGACCTGCAGGCTAAGCATCAGGCTGAAGCCCATGCGGCGATCGATACCTTCACCAAATACCTGGATATTGACGAAGATTTCGCCACTGTTCTGGTTGAAGAAGGTTTCTCTACGCTGGAAGAACTGGCCTATGTGCCAATGAAAGAGCTGCTGGAAATTGACGGTCTGGATGAACCAACCGTTGAAGCCCTGCGTGAACGCGCTAAAAACGCACTGACCACCCTGGCACTGGCTCAGGAAGAAAGCCTTGGCGATAAGAAGCCGGCTGATGACCTGCTGAATCTGGAAGGTCTTGATCGTGCGATTGCGTTCAAGCTGGCTGCCCGTGGTGTTTGTACGCTGGAAGATCTCGCTGAGCAAGGCGTTGATGACCTGGCTGATATCGAAGGTTTAACCGACGAGAAAGCCGGCGAGCTCATCATGGCCGCACGTAATATTTGCTGGTTCGGCGACGAAGCGTAATAAACTGTAGCAGGAAGGAACAGCATGACTGATGTAACTGTAAAATCGCTGGCTGCTGAGATTCAGACCTCCGTGGACCGCCTGGTACAGCAATTTGCTGATGCAGGGATCCCGAAGTCCGCTGATGACTCGGTGACCGCGCAAGAAAAACAAACCTTGTTAACGCACCTGAACCGTGAACACGGCTCTACGCCTGACAAGTTAACGCTGCAGCGCAAAACGCGTAGCACGTTAAACATCCCTGGTACCGGTGGCAAAAGCAAATCGGTACAAATTGAAGTCCGCAAGACGCGCACCTTTGTAAAACGTGATCCGCAAGAGGCAGAACGCCTTGCCGCGGAAGAGCAGGCACAGCGTGAAGCGGAAGAACAAGCTCAGCGTGAGGCGGAAGCAGCCGCTAAACGTGAAGCAGAATTAAAAGCTGAACGTGAGGCCGCAGAAAAAGCGAAACGCGACGCAAGTGATAAAGTGAAGCGTGACGCTGCGGAAAAAGACAAAGTGAGCAATCAACAGACAGACGAAATGACCAAAACCGCCCAGGCTGAAAAAGCCCGCCGTGAAAATGAAGCTGCCGAACTGAAGCGTAAAGCGGAAGAAGAAGCCCGCCGTAAGCTGGAAGAAGAAGCTCGCCGCGTCGCCGAAGAAGCGCGTCGCATGGCAGAAGAAAATGAGAAGAACGGTGTTGATACCGCTGAGCAGTCTGAAGACACCAGCGACTATCACGTGACCACTTCTCAGCACGCACGTCAGGCTGAAGATGATAACGACCGTGAAGTAGAAGGCGGCCGTGGCCGTGGTCGTAATGCAAAAGCAGCGCGTCCGGCGAAAAAAGGTAACAAGCACGCGGAATCTAAAGCTGACCGTGAAGAAGCACGTGCGGCTGTTCGCGGTGGTAAAGGCGGCAAGCGTAAAGGTTCCGCTCTGCAGCAGGGCTTCCAGAAGCCGGCTCAGGCCGTTAACCGTGACGTTGTGATCGGCGAAACCATTACCGTTGGCGAACTGGCGAACAAGATGGCGGTTAAAGGCTCTCAGGTCATCAAAGCAATGATGAAGCTGGGCGCGATGGCAACCATCAACCAGGTGATCGATCAGGAAACCGCGCAGCTGGTTGCGGAAGAGATGGGCCACAAAGTTATCCTGCGTCGTGAAAACGAGCTGGAAGAAGCAGTAATGAGCGACCGTGACACAGGTGCTGCGGCAGAACCGCGCGCACCGGTAGTGACCATCATGGGTCACGTTGACCACGGTAAAACCTCGCTGCTTGACTACATTCGCTCTACCAAGGTTGCCTCTGGCGAAGCGGGTGGTATTACTCAGCACATCGGTGCATACCACGTAGAAACTGACAACGGTATGATCACCTTCCTGGATACCCCAGGCCACGCCGCATTTACCTCCATGCGTGCTCGTGGTGCTCAGGCGACGGATATCGTTGTTCTGGTTGTTGCTGCAGACGACGGCGTCATGCCGCAGACCATCGAAGCTATCCAGCACGCGAAAGCAGCGGGTGTGCCGGTTGTGGTTGCGGTGAACAAGATCGATAAGCCAGAAGCGGATCCCGATCGTGTTAAAAACGAACTTTCCCAGTACGGTATCCTGCCGGAAGAGTGGGGCGGCGAAAGCCAGTTCGTACACGTGTCTGCGAAAGCGGGTACCGGTATCGACGAACTGCTGGACGCGATCCTGCTGCAGGCCGAAGTTCTGGAGCTGAAAGCCATCCGTAACGGTATGGCGAGCGGTGCGGTTATCGAATCCTTCCTGGATAAAGGACGTGGCCCTGTTGCTACCGTTCTGGTTCGTGAAGGTACACTGCATAAAGGCGATATCGTTCTGTGCGGTTTCGAATACGGTCGCGTTCGTGCGATGCGTAACGAACTGGGTCAGGAAGTGCTGGAAGCAGGTCCGTCCATTCCAGTGGAAATCCTGGGCCTGTCCGGTGTTCCGGCTGCTGGTGACGAAGTGACCGTGGTGCGTGACGAGAAGAAAGCGCGTGAAGTGGCACTGTATCGTCAGGGCAAATTCCGTGAAGTTAAACTGGCTCGTCAGCAGAAATCTAAACTCGAGAACATGTTTGCCAACATGACCGATGGCGAAGTTCACGAAGTGAACATCGTTCTGAAAGCCGACGTTCAGGGTTCTGTGGAAGCGATCTCCGACTCCTTGCTGAAACTGTCTACCGACGAAGTGAAAGTGAAGATCATCGGTTCTGGCGTAGGTGGTATCACCGAAACCGACGCGACCCTGGCTGCTGCCTCCAACGCTATCCTGGTTGGCTTCAACGTTCGTGCGGATGCCTCTGCGCGTAAAGTGATTGAATCCGAAAGCCTGGATCTGCGTTACTACTCCGTCATCTATAACCTGATCGACGAAGTGAAAGCAGCGATGAGCGGTATGCTGTCTCCTGAGCTGAAACAGCAGATCATCGGTCTGGCTGAAGTACGTGACGTGTTCAAATCACCGAAATTCGGTGCGATCGCGGGCTGTATGGTTACCGAAGGTAACATCAAGCGTCACAACCCAATCCGCGTACTGCGTGACAACGTGGTTATCTATGAAGGCGAGCTGGAATCCCTGCGCCGCTTCAAAGATGACGTTAACGAAGTCCGTAACGGCATGGAATGTGGTATCGGCGTGAAGAACTACAACGACGTTCGCGTTGGCGATATGATCGAAGTGTTCGAGATCATCGAAATTCAGCGTACCATCGCTTAATTTCCGATTGTAAGCCGGGATCGCCTCGCGCCACCCGGCAATAATTTCAAAAAGGGGCTTTAGCCCCTTTTTTGTCTGGAGAATTTATTATGGCGAAAGAATTTGGTCGCCCTCAGCGCGTAGCGCAGGAAATGCAGAAAGAGATCGCACTCATTCTGCAACGTGAAATCAAAGACCCGCGCGTCGGCATGATGACCACCGTTTCCGGTGTGGAAATGTCCCGCGACCTGGCCTATGCAAAAGTGTTCGTCACCTTCCTGAACGATCAGGACGAAGCCGCAGTGAAAAACGGCATTAAAGCGCTGCAGGAAGCCTCTGGTTTCATCCGCTCTCTGCTCGGCAAAGCGATGCGCCTGCGTATCGTGCCTGAACTGACCTTCTTCTACGACAACTCGCTGGTCGAAGGTATGCGTATGTCCAACCTGGTGACCAGCGTGGTGAAACATGACGATGAGCGTCGTGTTAACCCGGCGGACGACAGCAAGGAGGACTGATGAGTCGTCCTCGTCGTCGTGGTCGCGACGTGCATGGTGTGCTGCTGCTGGATAAACCCCAGGGCGCTTCCAGCAACGACGTGCTGCAAAAAGTGAAGCGTATTTTTAACGCCAACCGAGCGGGCCACACCGGCGCGCTCGATCCGCTGGCAACCGGCATGCTGCCGGTCTGTCTGGGAGAGGCGACAAAATTTTCCCAGTACCTGCTCGACTCCGATAAGCGTTACCGCGTAATCGCTAAGCTGGGCCAGCGCACGGATACCTCCGACGCGGATGGCCAGGTCGTGGAAGAGCGTCCGGTGACCTTTAGTGCGGAGCAGCTTGATGCGGCGCTGGAGAGCTTCCGTGGGGAGACGATGCAGGTGCCGTCGATGTATTCGGCGCTGAAGTATCAGGGCAAAAAACTCTACGAATACGCGCGCCAGGGTATTGACGTCCCGCGTGAAGCCCGTCCGATTACCGTGTATGAGCTGCTCTTTATTCGCCACGAAGGTGATGAGCTGGAGCTGGAAGTGCACTGTTCGAAAGGGACCTATATTCGCACCATCATTGATGACCTCGGTGAAAAGCTGGGCTGCGGCGCGCATGTGATTTACCTGCGTCGCCTTGCGGTGAGCAAGTACCCGGTGGAGCGAATGGTGACCCTGGAACATCTGCGCGAGCTGGTTGAACAGGCGGAATCTCAGGGGATCGCGCCGGCAGAGCTGCTCGACCCACTGCTGATGCCGATGGACAGTCCGGCTGCGGACTTCCCGGTTGTTAATCTTCCTTTAACATCGTCCGTTTACTTTAAGAACGGCAACCCGGTTCGTACGTCAGATGCGCCGCTGGAAGGCCTGGTACGCGTGACTGAAGGTGACGAAGGGAAATTCATCGGCATGGGCGAAATGGATGGCGAAGGGCGCGTTGCGCCGCGTCGTCTGGTCGTCGAATATCCGGTCGACGCGTGACGGTAATAACGGCTCACCTTGCGATAAGCAGGGGAGACGAGTAGAATATCGCCGCTTAACGCCTGGTAAATTGTTTAACAATCTGCGGGGCGTACATGGGATTGCTGAATTAGAGATCGGCATCCTTACATTCTTTATACTTTGGAGTTTGAAAATGTCTCTAAGCGTTGAAGCTAAAGCTAAAATCGTTTCTGAGTTTGGTCGTGGTACTAACGACAGCGGTTCTACCGAAGTTCAGGTTGCACTGCTGACTGCACAGATTAACCACCTGCAGGGTCACTTTGCAGAGCACAAAAAAGATCACCACAGCCGTCGTGGTCTGCTGCGTATGGTTTCTCAGCGTCGTAAACTGCTCGACTACCTGAAACGTAAAGATGTTGCACGCTACACCGCGCTGATCGAGCGTCTGGGTCTGCGTCGCTAAGTCTTGCGAGTTTCAGAAAAGGGGGCCTGATGGCCCCTTTTTTCAAGCAGACGGCAGCAATTCACTGGAAACTATTGTATTGTTGCTATAAATGATCTTCATTGCAGAGGTTCGCGCGGCTAATGAGAGGCTTCACCCAGGGGGGTGTTGGTTGTCATTAGTCGCGAGGATGCGAAGAAGGTCGGGTCAAATCGACAGCACACCGGTGGTGTGCTGTCAAACATTTAAGAAAGGACAGAACTTTGCTGAATCCGATCGTTCGTAAATTCCAGTATGGTCAACATACCGTCACGCTGGAAACCGGCATGATGGCACGTCAGGCGACTGCTGCCGTTATGGTAAGCATGGATGACACTGCGGTATTCGTTACCGTTGTGGGCCAGAAAAAAGCTAAACCAGGTCAGGACTTCTTCCCGCTGACCGTTAACTACCAGGAGCGTACCTACGCTGCCGGTAAAATCCCGGGTGGCTTCTTCCGTCGTGAAGGCCGTCCAAGCGAAGGCGAAACCCTGATCGCGCGTCTGATTGACCGCCCGGTTCGTCCGCTGTTCCCGGAAGGCTTCGTTAACGAAGTACAGGTTATCGCGACCGTTGTTTCCGTTAACCCACAGGTTAACCCGGACATCGTGGCGATGATCGGTGCGTCCGCTGCCCTGTCACTGTCTGGTATTCCATTCAATGGCCCAATCGGTGCCGCGCGCGTCGGTTACATCAACGACCAGTACGTGCTGAACCCAACTCAGGAAGAGCTGAAAGAAAGTAAGCTGGACCTGGTGGTTGCGGGTACCGAAGCCGCTGTGCTGATGGTTGAATCCGAAGCTGAACTGCTGAGCGAAGACCAGATGCTGGGCGCTGTGGTCTTCGGCCATGACCAGCAGCAGGTTGTTATCCAGAACATCAACGACCTGGTGAAAGAAGCCGGTAAACCACGTTGGGACTGGCAGCCAGAAGCGGCCAACGACGCGCTGAACGCACGCGTTGCAGCTCTGGCAGAATCTCGTCTGAGCGATGCGTACCGCATCACCGACAAACAGGAGCGTTACGCTCAGGTTGATGTGATCAAATCTGAAGTAACCGCGACCCTGGTTGCCGAAGACGAAACGCTGGACGCTAACGAAATTGGCGAAATCCTGCACGCCATTGAGAAAAACGTTGTTCGTAGCCGCGTGCTGGCTGGCGAGCCGCGTATCGATGGCCGTGAAAAAGACATGATCCGTGGTCTGGATGTGCGTACTGGCGTGCTGCCACGTACTCACGGTTCTGCGCTGTTCACCCGTGGTGAAACGCAGGCGCTGGTTACCGCGACCCTGGGTACAGCCCGTGACGCGCAGATCATCGACGAACTGATGGGCGAGCGCACTGACAGCTTCCTGTTCCACTACAACTTCCCTCCGTACTCCGTAGGTGAAACCGGCATGGTTGGCTCACCGAAGCGTCGTGAAATTGGTCACGGTCGTCTGGCGAAGCGCGGCGTGCTGGCAGTGATGCCAGAAGCAGACAAATTCCCGTACACCGTACGTGTAGTGTCTGAAATCACCGAATCCAACGGTTCCTCTTCCATGGCTTCCGTGTGTGGTGCCTCTCTGGCGCTGATGGATGCAGGCGTGCCAATCAAAGCCGCCGTTGCGGGTATCGCAATGGGCCTGGTGAAAGAAGGCGACAACTATGTTGTTCTGTCTGACATTCTGGGCGACGAAGACCACCTGGGCGATATGGACTTCAAAGTAGCGGGTTCCCGCGACGGTATCTCTGCGCTGCAGATGGATATCAAAATTGAAGGTATCACCAAAGAGATCATGCAGGTTGCGCTGAACCAGGCTAAGGGTGCACGTCTGCACATCCTGGGCGTGATGGAACAGGCTATCAACGCGCCACGCGGTGATATCTCTGAATTCGCACCGCGTATTCACACCATCAAGATCAATCCAGACAAGATCAAAGATGTTATCGGTAAGGGCGGTTCCGTAATCCGTGCGCTGACCGAAGAGACCGGCACCACCATCGAAATCGAAGATGACGGTACCGTGAAGATCGCAGCAACCGACGGCGAGAAAGCGAAATTCGCGATCCGTCGCATCGAAGAAATCACTGCAGAAATCGAAGTGGGCCGCGTGTATGCAGGTAAAGTGACCCGTATCGTTGACTTTGGTGCGTTCGTTGCCATCGGCGGCGGTAAAGAAGGTCTGGTTCACATCTCTCAGATCGCTGACAAGCGCGTTGAGAAAGTGACCGATTACCTGCAGATGGGTCAGGAAGTGCCGGTTAAAGTTCTGGAAGTCGATCGCCAGGGCCGTATCCGTCTGAGCATTAAAGAAGCAACCGAGCAGTCTCAGCCAGCTGCTGCGCCAGAAGCACAGGCAGCAGAACAGCAAGGCGAGTAAGTTGCCATTTGCCCTCCGCTTTGCGGAGGGCCTATTATCAGGCAGGACGCCTTGTTAAGCCGCCGGGGGACAGGACGTTCATCCAATAGTTGTCTTCGGGAGTGGGAAATGAAGCCTTTTTTGCGCTGGTGTTTCGTTGCGACAGCTTTAACGCTGGCAGGATGCAGCAACTCTGCCTGGCGTAAGAGCGAAGTCCTCGCAGTGCCATTGCAACCGACTTTGCAGCAGGAAGTGATCCTGGCACGCATGGAACAAATACTTGCCAGTCGGGCTTTAACCGATGACGAACGCGCACAGCTTTTATATGAGCGCGGAGTGTTGTATGATAGTCTCGGTCTGAGGGCATTGGCGCGAAATGATTTTTCACAAGCGCTGGCTATCCGACCTGATATGCCTGAAGTATTCAATTACTTAGGCATTTATTTAACGCAGGCAGGCAATTTTGATGCTGCCTATGAAGCGTTTGATTCTGTACTTGAGCTTGATCCAACTTACAACTACGCGCACTTGAATCGCGGTATCGCATTGTAT
Source organism: Enterobacter sp. EC_64 (assembly GCF_019584165.1). Lineage (NCBI taxonomy): Bacteria > Pseudomonadati > Pseudomonadota > Gammaproteobacteria > Enterobacterales > Enterobacteriaceae > Enterobacter > Enterobacter sp. EC_64. The sequence continues at coordinate 11,500 of NZ_VDAS01000014.1, read as the reverse complement.
TACGGCGGTCGTGACAAGTTAGCGCAAGATGATCTGCTGGCGTTTTATCAAGACGATCCTAATGATCCTTTCCGTAGCCTGTGGCTTTACATCGTTGAGCGGAAGCTCGATGAGAAGCAGGCAAAAGAGGCACTGAAACAGCGCTTCGATAAATCGGACAAGGAACAGTGGGGATGGAACATTGTCGAGTTCTACCTGGGCAACATTAGCGAAGCAACGCTGATGGAACGCCTCAAGGCGGACGCAACGGATAACACCTCGCTCGCTGAGCATCTCAGTGAAACCAACTTCTATTTAGGTAAGTACTACCTAAGTCTGGGGGATAAGGACAGCGCTACGGCACTGTTCAAATTAGCGGTTGCTAACAACGTACACAACTTCGTTGAGCACCGTTATGCATTGTTGGAATTATCGCTCTTGGGCCAGGAGCAAGACGACCTGGCAGAATCGGACCAGCAATAGCTGACGACATAAACATCAGCCCGTAATCTTTTGATTGCCATCACCTTAACTGGTGAGGGCGTTGTTGTTCGTCAATACACCTACTTTGAGCCGGTTCACACTTTTCAATGAAAATTGCTAATCATTTTCACGATGAGCTAAGTAGACTGGCCGCCATTGACATTGAGGCACTCGTACTACATGGCTGAATTCGAAACCACTTTTGCAGATCTGGGCCTGAAGGCTCCTATCCTTGAAGCCCTTAACGATCTGGGTTACGAAAAACCATCTCCGATCCAGGCTGAGTGTATCCCACACCTGCTTTCTGGTCGTGACGTGCTGGGCATGGCCCAGACTGGTAGCGGTAAAACTGCAGCGTTCTCGCTGCCGCTGCTGAACAACATTGATCCGGACCTGCGTGCACCGCAGATCCTCGTTCTGGCTCCAACCCGTGAACTGGCTGTTCAGGTTGCAGAAGCCATGACGGAATTCTCTAAACATATGCGCGGCGTAAACGTGGTTGCCCTGTACGGCGGCCAGCGTTATGACGTGCAGTTACGCGCCCTGCGCCAGGGCCCACAGATTGTTGTCGGTACGCCGGGCCGTCTGCTGGATCACCTGAAGCGCGGTACCCTGGACCTCTCTAAACTGAGCGGTCTGGTACTGGATGAAGCAGATGAAATGCTGCGTATGGGCTTCATCGAAGACGTTGAAACCATCATGGCGCAGATCCCGGACGGTCATCAGACCGCGCTGTTCTCTGCCACCATGCCGGAAGCGATTCGTCGTATCACCAAACGCTTCATGAAAGAACCTCAGGAAGTGCGTATTCAGTCCAGCGTAACCACTCGCCCGGATATCAGCCAGAGCTACTGGTCTGTATACGGCATGCGTAAAAACGAAGCGCTGGTACGTTTCCTGGAAGCGGAAGATTTTGATGCGGCGATTATCTTCGTTCGTACCAAAAATGCGACCCTGGAAGTGGCTGAAGCCCTGGAGCGTAGCGGCTACAACAGCGCAGCGCTGAACGGCGACATGAACCAGGCCCTGCGTGAGCAGACTCTGGAGCGTCTGAAAGACGGTCGTCTGGATATCCTGATTGCAACCGACGTGGCAGCACGTGGTCTGGACGTTGAGCGTATCAGCCTGGTTGTTAACTACGACATCCCGATGGATTCCGAGTCTTACGTTCACCGTATCGGCCGTACCGGTCGTGCGGGTCGTGCTGGCCGTGCGCTGCTGTTCGTTGAGAACCGCGAGCGTCGTCTGCTGCGTAACATCGAACGCACCATGAAGCTGACCATTCCAGAAGCGGACCTGCCAAACGCAGAACTGCTGGGCAAACGCCGTCTGGAAAAATTCGCCGCCAAAGTACAGCAGCAGCTGGAAAGCAGCGATCTGGATCAGTACCGTGCGCTGCTGTCGCAGATTCAGCCTGTTGCTGAAGGCGAAGAGCTGGACATGGAAACCCTGGCTGCAGCACTGCTGAAAATGGCTCAGGGCGAACGTAGCCTGATCGTGCCACCAGATGCACCGATGCGTCCTAAGCGTGAATTCCGTGACCGTGACGACCGCTTCGAACGTCGTGGCGACCGTAACGATCGTGGCCCACGTGGTGACCGTCCAGAGCGTGGTGGTGAAGACCGTCCTCGTCGTGAACGTCGCGACGCAGGCGATATGGAACTGTACCGCATTGAAGTGGGCCGTGATGATGGTGTTGAAGTTCGTCACATCGTTGGCGCTATCGCTAACGAAGGCGACATCAGCAGCCGTTACATTGGTAACATCAAGCTGTTCGCCTCCCACTCTACCATCGAGCTGCCGAAAGGCATGCCGGGTGAAGTACTGCAGCACTTTACGCGTACCCGCATCCTGAACAAGCCGATGAACATGCAGCTGCTGGGCGATGCACAGCCACGCCCTGACCGTGGCGGCGAACGTCGTGGCGGTGGTCGCGGTTTCGGCGGCGAGCGTCGTGAAGGCGGTCGCAGCGAAGGTCGCGGTGGTGAAGGTCGTCGTTTCTCCGGCGAGCGCCGTGAAAGCCGTGGCCCGCGTCGTGAAGAAGGCACCAGCCGTCGTCGTTTCGGTGACGCGTAAGCCTTACGCTTCTGACGTAAAGTAAAATATACAGCCCCGATACATGCTATCGGGGCTTTTTTTATTCCCTCTGTACTCTTGTACTGGTACAGTGCGTCACATTAAAATGCAGAACCGCATGATTGACTGGAGAAAAGGCTGTATGGCGACACTAACCACCACCCAAACGTCACCTTCGCTGCTTGGCGGCGTGGTGATCATCGGCGGAACCATTATAGGTGCCGGGATGTTCTCCCTGCCCGTGGTCATGTCCGGTGCGTGGTTCTTCTGGTCGCTGGCCGCGCTGGTCTTTACCTGGTTCTGTATGCTCCATTCCGGGCTAATGATCCTCGAAGCCAACCTGAACTACCGCATTGGCGCGAGCTTCGACACCATCACCAAAGACCTGCTGGGCAAAGGCTGGAACCTGGTGAACGGGCTGTCCATCGCGTTTGTGCTCTATATTCTGACCTACGCGTATATCTCGGCAAGTGGTTCGATTCTGCATCACACCTTCTCGGAGATGTCGCTGAACGTACCGGCGCGTCTGGCCGGGCTGTGCTTTGCGCTGGGCGTGGCGTTTATCGTCTGGATGAGTACCAAAGCGGTAAGCCGGATGACGGCGATCGTGCTGGGCGCGAAGGTCATCACCTTCTTCCTGACCTTCGGCAGCCTGCTGGGGCACGTGACGCCTGCCACGCTGTTTAACGTTGCCGAAGTGAATACCTCCTATACGCCTTACCTGCTGATGACCCTGCCGTTCTGCCTGGCGTCGTTTGGCTACCACGGTAACGTGCCGAGCCTGATGAAGTACTACGGCAAGGATCCGCGCACCATCGTGAAATGCCTGGTCTACGGCACGCTGCTGGCGCTGGGGCTGTATGTGATTTGGTTGCTGGGGACGATGGGTAACATCCCGCGTCCGGAATTTATCGGCATTGCGCAGAAGGGCGGTAACATTGATGTGCTGGTGCAGGCCCTGAGCGGCGTGCTGAACAGCCGCAGCCTGGATTTACTGCTGGTGATCTTCTCTAACTTCGCGGTGGCGAGCTCTTTCCTCGGCGTGACGCTGGGCCTGTTTGACTACCTGGCGGATCTGTTTGGCTTTGATGATTCCGCGATGGGGCGCTTCAAAACCGCGGTGCTGACCTTCCTGCCGCCGATTGTGGGCGGCCTGCTGTGGCCGAACGGTTTCCTGTACGCCATCGGCTATGCCGGTCTGGCGGCAACCATCTGGGCGGCGATTGTGCCGGCGCTGTTGGCCCGCAAATCACGTAAACGCTTCGGCAGCCCGAAATTCCGCGTCTGGGGCGGCAAGCCGATGATTGCGCTGATCCTGGTGTTTGGCGCGGGCAATGCCCTGGTACATGTGCTGTCGAGTTTTAATCTGTTGCCGGTGTACCAGTAAACATTTTGTGCCGGATGGCGGCTACGCCTTATCCGGCCTACGCGTCCCCGTAGGCCAGGTAAGCGAAGCGCCACCTGGCAAAAAGGCTACCCCACCAACTCCTCTTTCACCTGCATGGCCAAATCAAACGAGTGCAAACGTGCCTGGTGATCGAAAATCTGGCCGTTAACCATAATTTCATCCGCCTGCGTTTCGCGCAGCACTGCTTCCAGCCCGTGACGCACTTTCGCTTTATCACCCACCAGCGACATGCTCAGCGCCTGCTGTACGCCATACTGCTCTGAAGCTGACCACAGCTGATGCATATTCTCCACCGGCGGCGGAAGCTGGCCCGTCTCACCGCGACGCAGCTTCACAAACGCCTGCTGCATGGAGGTGAACAGGAATTCCGCGTCGCGATTGCTGTCGGCGGCAATAATGTTGATACAGACCATCGCGTACGGTTTCTCCAGACGCTCGGACGGTTTGAAGTGCGTGCGGTAGAGATGCAGTGCCTGATACAGCATATCCGGTGCGAAATGCGAGGCAAACGCAAACGGCAGCCCCAGCTGGGCGGCAAGCTGCGCGCTGTAGAGGCTTGAGCCCAGCAGCCAGACCGGGATCTTCTCGCCGTAACCCGGTACCGGGCGCACGTGCGGGTTCGGGTCACGCGCGTCGAACCAGTCCACCAGTTCGGCCACGTCGCGCGGGAAGTTGTCGATATCGCCGCTCATATGGCGGCGCAGGGCGCGCATGGTCGGCTGATCGCTGCCCGGCGCACGGCCAAGCCCTAAATCAATACGGCCCGGATAGAGGGTATTCAGCGTGCCGAACTGCTCGGCGATCACCAGCGGGGCGTGGTTCGGCAACATCACGCCGCCGGAGCCCAGGTGCAGCGTGGTGGTATTTGCCGCCAGATAACCAATCAGTACCGAGGTGGCGGCGCTGGCAATGCCCACCATGTTGTGGTGTTCGGCCAGCCAGTAGCGGTGATAGCCACGCTTTTCGGCCAGCTGAGCCAGATCCAGAGAGTGCGAAAAGGCTTCTCTTGCCGAGGAGCCTTGTGGGATCGGCGCCAGATCCAGCACCGAAAACGGAAGGGTTTTGTCAGTCATAACAGCTCACTTTGTCGACGGTGAATCTTTAATACTGCATTAAAAAATGATAACCGTTGTTAACAAAGTGAGCCTTTTTTAGGCCTGCAGTTCCAGCCCGGCCAGACGCTTCCAGTAGCCGTTACAGTCGCTGTTTGCCGTCAGCGGCAGCGGAGCAGCGCCATTTTCGTTAGCGCGGAAGGCGTCCAGCATCGCGAACACGCCGGTATCCAGCGGCGACAGGCGCACCATATCGACCAGCCCGTCCATCGACGCCAGCTCGTTGCCGAGGTTATAGACATAGCCGCTCATGGTCTGAATACCGTTGAGAACAAACACCTGCTGATTCTCCTGCGACAGCATGCTGCGCCCGTTCGGATACTTAATACAGCAGGTTTCGCACTCGTCTTTCGGACGGTCTTCCGAGCGTGCGGTAAAGCAGCGGGCGGAATAGGCCAGCGGCAGATGCCCGTAGCTCAGCACTTCCACTTCAAACTTGTTGCGAATGCCCAGCTCTTCACACTGCGTGAGCAGGTTTGCCAGCCAGTCGCGGGAGAGTTCAACCGGCATGCACCAGCGCGTCATCCCCTGTTTGAGCAGCAGGCGCAGGGTCACCGCGTTGTAGCAGTTCAGGGCATGACCCGCGACAAACGGCAGCTTGCGCTCGGCACACATGTTCACCACGCCGAGATCGCTCGCTTCCAGCAGGAACTCGCCGTTCTCAACGTAGCGTTTCAGCTCGCCCAGTTCAGAAGAGGCCTGCACCAGCGCGAGCGTGGAAAGCACCACCTGTTTGCCGCTTCCCGCCAGGCTTTTCGCCATCTCCAGCCAGTCGCCCACTTTCGTCGCCCGACGTTTGCTGCACACCGCTTCGCCGAGGTAAATCACATCGGCGCTGCTGGTGGCGGCCTGCTGGTAAAAATCTTCCAGCGTCTCTTTTGGCCAGTAGTAAAGCACTGGCCCTAATGAATATTTCATGATTTTCTCACTGCCATTTACGGTGATACGCGCCCAGCGTGGTTTGCGTGCCTTCGGACATCGATCCGAGCGTCTCCATCCAGGCCTGCTGCGGCGCGTAGTTCTGCGGGTCCGCCATGCAGCGGTCGATAGCCTGACGCCACACTTTCGCCACCTGGCTCACGTACGCCGGGCTGCGCTGGCGACCTTCAATTTTCACCGAGGCGATATTGGCCGCCAGCAGCTCCGGCAGCAGCTCCAGCGTGTTAAGGCTGGTGGGCTCTTCCAGGGCATGGTAACGCTCGCCGTCGACCAGATAGCGGCCTTTACACAGGGTAGGATAACCGGCGTTTTCACCGTCCTGATAGCGGTCGATCAGCACCTCATTCAGGCGAGATTCCAGCCCCTGCGGCGTTTGCTGCCAGCGGACAAAGCGGGCAGGGGAGCAGGCCCCGACGGTATTTGGCGACTCGCCGGTTAAATACGAGGAAAGATAGCAACGGCCTTCGGCCATAATGCACAGGCTACCAAAGGCAAAAACTTCCAGCGGCACTGGCGTGACGCGCGCGAGTTGCTTAACCTGATGAATAGAGAGTACGCGCGGCAGCACCACGCGGGCCACGTCAAAGTTTCGGTGATAAAAACGCACGGCCTCTTCGTTGGTGGCAGATGCCTGAACAGAGACGTGGCGCTCAATATGGGGATAGCGTTCTGCCGCATACTCAAGCATGGCGAGGTCGGCCAGAATCAGCGCATCGGCACCCAGCTGTGCCGCCATATCCACCGCGCGCTGCCAGCGGGCGTAGCCGTCAGGATGAGCAAAGGTATTGATGGCGATATGCAGCTTGCGGCGGTGCTGATGAACGAAGTTAACGGCTTCCTGAAGCTTTTTCTCCGTAAAGTTGAGGCCAGCAAAATGGCGGGCATTGGTGTCATCTTTCAGCCCGATATAGACCGCATCGGCCCCATTTTCGATGGCCGCCTTAAGCGCCGGAAGGTTTCCGGCAGGGCAGAGCAGCTCCATAATTTATCCTGATGTTGTCGATCGCAAAAATGTTAACGAGCTGGGATTTTAATTAACCCATACGCGACAATTTTTGATTTAAGGCAGCTAATGGCGTATTGATGGCACCAATAATGAGGTTGTCCGGACGACGGTTTGTTGATTTACGCCGCTATGTTATGCGTCGGATATGGCAAAATAGCAGGACTATAGATATCAGGGAGTAAAGCTCGTGCTGGATAAACTGCGTTCACGTCTCGTACAATTTGGCCCATCAATGCTGAGCGTGCCGGTAAAGCTGGCGCCGTTCGCGCTTAAACGTCAGGTGCTGGAGCAGGTCCTGAGCTGGCAGTTCCGCCAGGCGCTGCAGGATGGCGAGCTGGAATTCCTGGAAGGCCGCTGGTTGAGCATTGAGGTACGTGACATCGGGCTGCGCTGGTTTACCTCCGTTGAGAATGACCAGCTGATCGTCCGCGAAACCGCCGAGGCGGACGTGAGCTTTAGCGCCAACGCCAGCGATCTGCTGATGATCGCCGCGCGCAAGCAGGATCCGGATACGCTCTTCTTCCAGCGCCGTCTGGTGATTGAAGGCGACACGGAGCTGGGCCTGTACGTTAAAAATTTAATGGATGCCATTGAGCTGGAGCAGATGCCGAAAGCGCTGCGCGTGATGTTAATGCAAATGGCAGATTTCGTTGAGGCCGGGCTGAAAACCCCGCCGGACAGTAAACACACTTCAGTAGGTGAGCCATGCTGATTCGAGTCGAAATTGGGATTGATGCACCGGGTATCGATGCGTTATTACGCCGCTCTTTTGAGAGTGATGCGGAAGCCCAACTGGTCCACGATCTCCGTGAAGACGGCCTGATCACGCTGGGGCTGGTTGCCACCGATGATGAAGGTCAGGTGGTGGGCTATGTTGCTTTCAGTCCGGTCATCGTTCAGGGCGAAGAGCTGCAGTGGGTCGGTATGGCACCGCTGGCGGTGGATGAAAACTATCGCGGGCAGGGGCTGGCGCGCCAGCTGGTCTATGAAGGGCTGGATTCGCTCAATGAGTTCGGTTATGCGGCCGTTGTAACGCTGGGCGATCCGGCATTCTATGGCCGTTTGGGCTTCGAGCAGGCCGCGCATTACGATCTGCGCTGCCGCTGGCCGGGTACGGAATCCGCTTTCCAGGTGCACCGTCTGGCGGACGACGCGCTCAACGGCGTCAATGGTCTGGTTGAATACCACGACCATTTCAATCGCTTTTAATCAGGCTCTCGCGTAGCGCCTCAAAGGAGCCGTCTCCGGTCACGAGGCGCTCTTTCTGGCGCTTCGTCAGCTGTTTGATGCGGTATTCCAGCCTGAGCGCCAGCGATCGGTCACCGACGGGCGCCGAAAAGGCGAGCTGTAATTCTCCTTTCCCCCGCAGCGCTTTTGCCCCTTTCCCCGTTTGATGTTGTAAAAAACGCCGCGCCACATCGGTGGTGATCCCGGTGTAGAGTGCGTTATCAGCGGTTCGGACAAGATAGAGAAACCAGCACACGGTAAACAGATTCAGTATGTTAAGGTGAACGCACCATAGCATGAGAGAGAACGAAAATGGAAACACTGGCCGCCATTAACCGCTGGCTGGCGAAGCAGCACGTCGTCACCTGGTGCGTCTACAGCGAGGGTGAGATGTGGTGCGCAAACGCATTTTACTACTACGATCCGGAGCGCGTCGCATTTTACGTCATGAGCGAAGACAAAACGCGTCATGCGCAGATGACCGGCCAGCAGGCAAAAGTCGCGGGCACGGTAAATGGCCAGCCGAAAACAGTCGCGCTGATCCGTGGGGTACAGTTTAAAGGGGAAATCCGTCGCCTGGACGGAGAAGAGAGCGACGCGCGTCGCAAGCACTACACGCGCCGCTTTCCGGTCGCCGCTGCGCTAAAAGCCCCGGTGTGGGAAATCCGCCTCGATGAGCTGAAATTTACCGACAACACCCTGGGCTTTGGCAAGAAGCTGCACTGGTTACGCGCCGAGCAGGCGTAGCGCTTCGCGGTTAAACGCCGGGAGATCGTCCGGGGTCCGGCTGGTGATCAGCTGGTCTTTGTCGTTGACCACCTCCTGATCGTAAAACTCGGCCCCCGCATTTTTCAGATCGATAACGATTGGTTTCACCGCCGTGAGCTTACGCCCGCGTACAACCTCCGCGCTGATGAGCAACTGCGGGCCGTGACAGATGGCAAAGACCGGTTTGCCGGTAGAGACAAAGTCCCGGGTGAAGGTTACGAAGCGCTCGTCTCCGCGCAGGGAATCCGGTGAATGGCCGCCGGGTAAAAGCAGGGCGTCAAAATCTGAGGGGCTCACGTTATCGATAGTCTCGTCGATGGTCACGCTGGCCTCGCCCTTATGGCCTTTCACCGTTTTGCCCGCCTCTTTCTCGATGGTGATGACCTCATGTCCCGCCTTGCGGAACGCCTCTGCAGGAGAGGTGAATTCTGAATCTTCAAACTCGTCGGTAATCAAGACTGCGATTTTCTTGCCCATGCTTCCTCCGTTGTTTTGGCTTCAGACTGATTTTTCTCCGCTTGTGGTAAATACTTACCTGTAACAGACTTCTAAGTGTGGTCGACGACGCCGAGTTCGCAAACGGACAATTCTGTAAAGGGGATACGATGAGTCAGGTACTGATTACCGGTGCTACCGGATTAGTGGGCGATCATCTGCTGCGGCTGCTGATTCAGGATCGCCGCGTGAACTACATCGCCGCCCCGACGCGTCGACCGCTGGTGGACATCGCCGGGGTCTTTAATCCGCACGATCCCCAGCTGACGGATGCGCTGGCGCAGGTCCAGGACCCGATTGATATCGCCTTTTGCTGTCTGGGCACCACGCGGCGGGAGGCGGGGAGCAAAGAGGCATTTATCCACGCCGACTATACGCTGGTGGTGGACACCGCGCTTACGGCGAAAAAGCTGGGAGCCAGACATTTTCTGGTGGTCAGCGCGCTGGGCGCCAGTGCCGGATCGCCTTTCTTCTACAACAAGGTGAAGGGCAAGATGGAGGATGCGCTGATTGCGCAGAAATGGGAGCAGCTGACGATTGTGCGCCCCTCAATGCTGATCGGCCACCGGGACGAGCGCCGCTTTAACGAGTCGATATTTGCCCCGCTGTTTCGGATCCTGCCCGGCAACTGGAAATCTATCGAGGCGCGGGACGTCGCGCGTGCGATGTTAAAAGAGGGACTGGCTCCGTCGAAAGCGGGCGTAAACATTATCCCTTCGGCAAAACTGCGTGAAATCGCGCAGGGCGAGGCGTAAACTCCCCCGGCTAATTACTCATACTCTCCGGGGAATGCTATGACTGGTCAGTCTTCATCTCAGGCGGCAACACCTGTTCAATGGTGGAAGCCCGCACTCTTCTTTCTCGTGGTCATTGTTGGCCTTTGGTACGTGAAATGGCAACCATACTACGGCAAAGCCTTCACCGCCGCCGAAACGCACAGCATCGGTAAATCTATTCTCGCTCAGGCGGATGCCAGCCCGCTTCAGGCGGCGTGGGACTATGCCATGGTCTACTTCCTTGCCGTCTGGAAGGCTGCCGTCCTGGGCGTGATCCTGGGCTCACTGATTCAGGTGCTGATCCCGCGCAACTGGCTGGTGAAAACCCTCGGACAGCCGCGCTTTCAGGGTACGCTGCTGGGAACGATCTTCTCCCTGCCGGGCATGATGTGCTCCTGCTGCGCTGCGCCCGTGGCGGCAGGGATGCGCCGCCAGCGCGTGCCGATGGGCGGCGCGCTGGCGTTCTGGATGGGCAACCCGCTGCTCAATCCGGCGACGCTGGTTTTTATGGGCTTTGTCCTGGGCTGGCATTTCGCGTTCATTCGTCTGGTGGCCGGACTGCTGACCGTGCTGGTGGTGGCGACGCTGGTGCAAAATCTGGTGAAGGATAAGACGCCAGAGTCCGCGTCTGTTGAGCTGGACGTCAGCGAGCCGCAGGGCGGGTTCTTTGCGCGCTGGGGCAGGGCGCTATGGCAGCTTTTCTGGAGCACCATTCCGGTCTATATCCTGGCGGTGCTGGTTCTCGGCGCGGCGCGCGTCTGGCTCTTCCCGCATGCGGATGGCGCTATCGACAACACGCTGTTGTGGGTCATTGCGATGGCCGTTGCAGGCTGCCTGTTTGTGATCCCTACCGCCGCAGAAATTCCTATTGTTCAGACCATGATGCTGGCCGGCATGGGCACCGCACCGGCACTGGCATTGCTCATCACGTTACCGGCCATCAGCCTGCCGTCGCTGATTATGCTGCGTAAATCATTCCCGGCGAAAGCGCTGTGGCTCACCGCGGGGCTGGTGGCGTTGAGCGGGGTGATGGTGGGAAGTATTGCGCTTCTGTGAAAAACGCCCGGTGGGGCTACGCTTACCGGGCCTACAAAAAAATCCCCTCACTTGAGGGGATTTTTTTATTGTCATCCCTAAACCACCTCCTGGGGAGGTGGTGATTGATCCTGTAAGGCTATAGCCTGAAGAATGCCCATGCCGGAATATCTCTTCTTACTCACCACAAGTAAAA